>NZ_QGSW01000238.1:0-14355 GCF_003176715.1 Micromonospora sp. S4605 | reverse complement strand
GGTCGGGGGGCGTCCGCTGCGCCGGTACGCGGGAGACCTGGGAACCGGCGGGGGGCTGCACTGATTCCACTCCCTGAGGCTAGCCGCTGGGCGCTGCGGACCCAATGCCCCAGATCCAGCGGATCGTGACGGACCCATCCCCACCGGTGAGATCCACGACAACACCGGCGCAGCGCCGCCGCGCATCCGCAAGGAGCGGCTCCACCTGGGATACCGTCACTGGCGGGGTTGCCAGCCTCGGGCAGAGGGGGTGGACGGGTGGCCGGTCCGAAGGCACGTACCAACCGCGCCGCCGCTCTGCACCGGCGGGCCGCCGCCACCGCGACCGCTGCCGCCGTCGTCCTCGACGAGACCCGGCCCGCCCCCGCCGACCAGCGCCGTCAGTACGAGCTGGCCGAGCGGCTGCGGGCGGCGGCGGCGGTGCTGGCTCCCGGCTGGGCCGGCGCTCCACTGGAGACGCTTTCCCCGACCGCGCCGGCCGGCGAGGGCCCGCCGCCGTTCGTCCGGGTCGGCACCGCGGCGCCCCTGGACGACGCCCGCTTCCCCGCGCTGGTGCCGCTGCTCGGCACGGGTCATCTCACCGTGGACGCCGACGCGTACGAGCCCCGGGTGGCCGGGCTGCTCCGGGCCGTACTGCTGCGGTTGCTGGCGGCGACCCCGGCCGGTGCGCTGCTGGTCCGCGTGGTGGACGCGGCGGGTGGCACGCTGACGCCCTTCGCGGCGCTCGCCGACGCCGGCCTGCTGCCGCCGCCGGTGGCGGACGTGGCCGGGCTGCGTGCGGTGCTGAACGAGGCCGAGCAGTGGGTGGCGCCGGGCGCGAGCGGTCGCCGCCGGCACGACCGCACCCTGCTGCTGGTGATCGCCGCGCTGCCCGAGTCGACCGGTCCGACCGACCTGGGCCGGATCGCGGCGCTCGCCGAGCAGGGCCCGTCGGCCGGGCTGCACCTACTGGTCGCCGGTTGGCCCCGGCCCGGCCGCGACGCCCTGCCGCTGGCCACCCCGCTGGCGATGCGCACCGCGTACGCGCTGCTCGGCGACCCGCCGGGGACCTCGTTCGCCGGTCCCGGGGCGGAGCCGCCGGGCGGGTTGAACTCGCCGGTCTTCGTCGAGGCGGACCCGCCCGCCGACCTGGTCGACGCGGTCTGCCGGCGGCTCGCCGAACAGGTGGAGGCGGGCTCCCGGCTGGCCCTGGGCGACCTGCTGCCCGACGTGGACGCCGAGCTGTGGACGGCCGGTTCGGCCGACGGGCTCAGCACCACCGTGGGCGACGCGGGCGGCCGGCCGGTCTCCCTCGGCTTCACCGAGCTGACTCCGCACTGGCTGGTCAGCGGCCGGTCCGGGACGGGCCGCTCCACCTTCCTCACCACCGCGCTGCTCGGCCTGGCCGCCCGGTACGGCCCGGACGAGCTGGTGCTGCACCTGGTGGACCTCGGCGACGGCGAGTCCTTCGTGGAGTTCCTGCAGACCGAGCGGGACCGCTCCTGGATCCCGCAGGTCCGTACCGCCGCGCTGGCCGCCGACCGGGAGTACGTGCTGGACCTGCTCGACCAGTTGACCACGGAGCTGCACCGCCGCGAGGAGGCCGGGCACCGGGCCGGTGGCCAGCGCTACGCCGAGCTGCGGCAGCACCAACCGCTGCCGCGGATCGTCTGCGTGCTGGACAATCTCCCGCTGCTCTTCGCCGAGCGGGACCGGTTGGCGGCAGACGCCGCCGCCCGGCTGGAGATGCTGGCCCGGGGCGGCCGGTCGTACGGCATCCACCTGGTCCTCGCCGGCGAGGGTGACCTCGGGCTGGGCTCCCGTGCCGACGGCGGGCACCGCGACTCGATGCTCGGGCAGTTCCCGGTGCGGGTGGCGCTGCCCGGCGGTGGCGCGGTGCTGGAACCGACCAACGACTCGGCGGCGGGGCTGCCGGCGGGCAGTGCGGTGGTGAACACCGCCGGTGGGCTGGGCGGCCCGCGGGGCGCGATCCGGGGGCACGAGCGCATGGTCCGCTTCCCCGATCCGCAGGACGACCCGGAAACGGTGGAGCGGCTGCGCCACCGGCTCTGGTCGGCCCGGCCCGAGGGGTCGGCGCCGCCGGTGGTCTTCGCCGGCTACGCTCGCCCCCGGCTGCGTAACGATCCCCGGCACCGGGCGGCGCTGGCCGGGCGGGCGCACGGCCCCGCGGCCCTGCTCGGCCGTGCGGTGGCCGTCGCCCGTACCACGGTGGCGGTGCCGCTCGGGCCGGCGGCGGGCCGCAATCTGG
The DNA here is from genome assembly GCF_003176715.1 of Micromonospora sp. S4605. Classification (NCBI taxonomy): domain Bacteria; kingdom Bacillati; phylum Actinomycetota; class Actinomycetes; order Micromonosporales; family Micromonosporaceae; genus Micromonospora; species Micromonospora sp. S4605. Next base: position 12,107 of record NZ_QGSW01000238.1, on the reverse strand, counting down.
CAGTTCTCGGGCCGGGACCGGAGGCGGCCGCGCTGCTGGCCACCGCGGCCCGCAGCACCGCCGCGCACCATCCACCGGGTGCCGCGCGGTTCGTGCTGGCGACGGAGGACCGGACCCCCGCCATCGACGCGCTCGCCGCCGAGCTGGCCGCCCGGCATCCGGTCGAGCGGGTCGACCTGCCCGGCCTGCTCGCCGTCGCCGACGCCGGTGAGCCGGCCTACCTGGTGGTCTTCGGGGTGGACGCCGGGGCGCGACTGCCCGCTGCCCGGCTCCGGACCCTGCTGCGGGAGGGCCCGCCGGCGGGCCTGCACGTGCTCGGCTGGTGGCGCACCGTGCCGCCGTTCGCGGCCCTGCTGGAGCCGGCGGACGGCGAGGTGGACAAGCTCGCCGCGGTCGCCGCGGTGGACGTGCCCGGTGCCCAACTGGCGGCGGTCTTCGGTCGCCCGGTCGACTGGCGGCCCCGGCCGGGTCGGGCGGTGCTCTGGGACGGGCCGGGTGAGCGGGGCACCGTGCTGGTCCCGTTCGCCCCGGAGGGAGTGGCATGAGCGAGCGGATCACGGGGCACAGCCCGCTGGAGCCTCGGCCATGAGCGACGGCGAAGTGGGTGGCCGGGTGGTGACCGCCGCCGTCCCCGGGCGGCAGCGGGACGGCGCACGGGTGCCGGCGCAACCGGCCGGCGGCGACCCGGTCTCCGCCGCCTGGACCGACTACCTGGCCGCGGCCCGGCAACTGGACGGGGTACGGCGGGACGCGGTCACCGCCGCCGGTGAGCAGGCCCGGTCGGTGCAGGCCGCGCGCGAGGAGCTGACCGCCGTACGCACCCGGCTGGCGCCGCAGGAGGCGCGGCTGCGCGAGCTGGGCGTACCACCGATCTCGCTGGTGCCCACGCCGCCGGAGCTGACCGAGGCGGCCCGGTCGATGGCGGGTGGTCCGGCGGCGGTGCTGGCCGGGCTGCGCGCCGCGCACGACCGGGCGGAGGCCGCGGACGCGGCGCTGGCCGCGCGCGGCCGGGTCAACCCGGCCGGCTGGCCGGCCCCGCTGCGCAACCTGCTGGTGTACGCGCCGCTGGCACTGCTGGTGCCGGTGATCCAGGTGGCGGTCTACCTGGCGACCGGGCCCGGGGCGGCGAGCGTCGCGGCACTGATCTGCGGGCTGCCGATGCCGGCGGTGGCCTTCGCGGCCGGGTGGATCGGCACCGGGCGACTCTTCCCGGCCCGGCCGGGCCGGCGGGCGGACCGGACGACCCGGCTCGGCGCGCTGGTCTGCCTGGTCCCGGCGGTGCTGGTCACCGCCGGGCTGCTGCTCGCGCTCCTCGCCGGCTGAACCGACCGGGCCGCCGAGCCGGCTGGCGGCCCGGTGTGGTCGACCGGGGCCGCGACGTCGCCGGACAGCACTCGGCCGGCCGCCCGCGGCACGCGGGGTCGGCCGGCCGGGTCGGCTCGGGTCAGCGGGGGATGATCAGGGCCATCGCCTCGGCGCGGGACTTCGCGTCGTGCTGCAGGGTGCCGCGCACCGCCGAGGTGATGGTCTGGGCGCCGGACTTCTGGATGCCGCGCATCGCCATGCACATGTGCTCGCACTCGAGCACCACCACCACGCCGCGCGGCTCCAGCTTGCTCATCAGCAGGTCGGCGATCTGCGAGGTGAGGCGCTCCTGCACCTGGGGCCGGCGGGCGAAGACCTCGACCAGCCGGGCCAGCTTGGACAGGCCGGTGATCCGGCCGTCGGGCCCGGGGATGTAGCCGATGTGCGCGCTGCCGCGGAACGGCAGCAGGTGGTGCTCGCAGAGGCTCATCACGTCGATGTCCCGGACCAGCACCAGCTCCTCGTGGTTGGCCTCGAAGGTGGTGCTGAGCACCTGGGCCGGGTCGACCCGGAGGCCGGCGAAGAGTTCCGCGTACGCGCGGGCGACCCGGGACGGGGTCTGCTGGAGGCCGTCCCGGTCCGGGTCCTCCCCGACCGCGATCAGGATCTCCCGGACCGCCTTCTCGATCCGGCCGAGGTCCATAGTGTCCTCGACGGGCCGGCCGGTGAGCTTGCCACTGATCAACCGGGCGGCGACGTAGTCGAGGCCGTCGTCGCCGTCGGGCTCGGTTGCGGACGCGGCCAGCCCCCGGTGGTGGGGGCTGGCCGCTGGATCGGTGCTCAGTGCGTACCGTCCGAGTTGTTCGAGGTGCCGCCGACCGTCGCCTCGGCGCCGTCGGCCTGGGCCTGCACCTTGAGCGCCTCCTTCTCCGCCGGGGTGAGCACCGGCGGCTCGGTGGAGGGCTGGCGCTTGCCGAAGCCGTTGTACGGCGCCATCGGCGGCCGCTTGGCCACCCGCGCGCAGATCCGGGCCATGTCGGCGGTGGAGAGGGTCTCCTTCTCCATCAGCTCGAGGACGATGTTGTCCAGCACGTCCCGGTACTCGACCAGGATCTCCCAGGCCTCGTCGTGGGCCAGTTCGATCAGCGCCCGCATCTCGGCGTCGATCTCGGCGGCGACGGCGTCGGAGTAGTCCCGCTCGTGGCCCATGTTGCGGCCGAGGAACGGCTCGTCGCCGCTGGTGCCGTACTTGATCGCACCGAGCTTGGAGCTCATGCCGTACTGGGTGATCATCGCGCGGGCCAGCTGGGTGGCCTTCTCGATGTCGTTGCCGGCGCCGGTGGTCGGCTCGTGGAAGACCAGCTCCTCGGCGGCCCGGCCACCGAGCGCGTAGGCCAGCGTGTCGACCATCTCCGCGCGGGTCTGGGTGTACTTGTCCTCGGTGGGCAGCACCAGGGTGTGGCCCAGCGAGCGCCCGCGGGACAGGATCGTCACCTTGTGCACCGGCGCGGCGTGCGGCAGCGCCCAGGCGACCAGCGCGTGCCCACCCTCGTGGTACGCGGTGATCTTCTTCTCCTGGTCGCTCATCACCCGGGTCCGCCGCTGCGGACCGGCGATCACCCGGTCGATCGACTCCTCCAGGGAGTCGTTGGTGATCGCCCGCTGGTCCTTGCGGGCGGTGAGCAGCGCGGCCTCGTTGATCACGTTGGCCAGGTCGGCGCCGCTGAAGCCCGGGGTGCGCCGCGCCACCGAGTCGAGGTCGACGTCCGGGGTGAACGGCTTGCCCTTGGCGTGCACCCGCAGGATCGCCTTGCGGCCCTCCATGTCGGGGGCGTCCACCGGGATCTGCCGGTCGAACCGGCCCGGGCGCAGCAGCGCCGGGTCGAGGATGTCCGGCCGGTTGGTGGCGGCGATCAGGATGACCCCGCCCTTGGTGTCGAAGCCGTCCATCTCGACCAGCAGCTGGTTGAGGGTCTGCTCGCGCTCGTCGTGGCCGCCGCCCATGCCGGCGCCGCGGTGCCGGCCGACGGCGTCGATCTCGTCGACGAAGACGATCGCCGGGGCGTTCGCCTTGGCCTGCTCGAAGAGGTCGCGGACCCGGCTGGCGCCGACACCGACGAACATCTCCACGAAGTCGGAGCCGGAGATCGAGTAGAACGGCACCCCGGCCTCGCCGGCGACCGCGCGGGCCAGCAGCGTCTTACCGGTACCGGGCGGGCCGAAGAGCAGCACGCCCTTCGGGATCTTGGCGCCCAGCGCCTGGTACTTGGCCGGGTTCTGCAGGAAGTCCTTGATCTCGTGCAGCTCCTCGACGGCCTCCTCGGCGCCCGCCACGTCGGCGAACGTGGTCTTCGGCGTGTCCTTGGTGATCATCTTGGCCTTGGACTTGCCGAAGTTGAGCACCCGGGAGCCGCCGCCCTGCATCTGCGACATGAAGAAGAGCAGCAGGAGCACGAGCAGCGCGATGGGCAGGAGGTTGACCAGCAGGCTGACCCAGATGCTGTCCGACGAGACCTTGGTGTCGGCCGGGCCGGTGATCCGGTTGTTCGCCTTGGCGTCCAGGACCTCGTTCCAGACCTGGTTGCCGACCTCGTACGGGAACTGGGCCTCGATCCGGTCGGTGGTGGTGTCGCCGAACTTGGCCTTCTCGGCCAGTTCGAGCTGGAGCGTCTGCTCCTTGTCCTGGAAGACCGCCTTGTTGATCTTGGCGGTGTGGAGCTGGTCGAGCGCCACCGACGTGTCCACCCGGTGGTAACTGGGACCAGCCGTGAAGAGTTGGCTGAGCACAACGGCGCCGAGGATGACCAGGATGATCCAGACCACCGGTCGGCGGAAGAAACGCGTACGTTCCATGCTGTCGTCGAGCGCCGAGACGCCCGCATCCTCCTGATCGACGTCCTGACCGTCTGAATGGTGTCGCCGCCTGGGGCGGCGCCGGGCCGCCGTGCGGGCCGGCCGCGACCCCGAGGCGCTAATCTGCCGCGCCGCGGTCATTCGACGGTACACCGTGCGCGCGAGGAGTGAGCTTGCGAGCCCCGCAGTCGCGCCCCATCGAGATCGACGAAGCGCCCCGCGGCCGGGCCCGCCAGCCCGTGTCCCACACCCAGCGGAGCCCGGGCGATGGCCGGCGTGGCGGGGAGTCCGACCCGGGCCACCCCGATCGCCCGGTCACGCGGTCGAGGGGCCGGGAGCGGAGCTGCCTCCGCGCCACCGACATCCACGGTAGTCGGATCGGCTGGGAGTCCGCTGAACGTCGGCTCGACGCGCGCCGATCCGAGCCGCGCTCAGGAGCGGGCGTAGACCTCCGGCTTGAGCACGCCGACGTAGGGCAGCTCGCGGTAGCGCTCGGCGAAGTCGAGGCCGTAGCCGACGACGAACTCGGTCGGGATGTCGAAGCCGACGTACTTCACCGGGACCGGCACCTTGACCGCGTCCGGCTTGCGGAACAGCGCCACCACCTCGACGCTCGCCGCGGAGCGCGACTCCAGGTAGCGCAGCAGCCAGGAGAGGGTCAGCCCGGAGTCGACGATGTCCTCGACCACGACCACGTGCCGGCCGGCGATGTCCCGGTCCAGGTCCTTGAGGATGCGGACCACCCCGGAGGAGGTGGTGCCCTGGCCGTACGAGGAGATGGCCATGAAGTCGAGTTCGGCGGGGGGCCCCTGCCGGCCCAGCGCCCGGGCGAAGTCGGCCATGAACATGACCGCGCCCTTGAGCACGCAGACGAGCAGGAGTCCGTCCTCGACGTGGGCGTAGTCCGCCGAAACCTGCTTGGCCAGTTCCGCGGTCTTCTCGCGGATCTGCGCCTCGGAGATGATCACGTGGTCGATGTCGGCGTCGTACCAGGAGCCGTCAGCCATGACCCCTAGCCTGCCGTACGCCGGACGGCCCCCGTCGGCGGGGCCGCCCCTTTTGGCGCGGTCCCGCCCAGGATTTTTCCCGCAAAGTTGACCAATCACCTCAGCAGGTACCCGACCGCCACCGGTGACCGTTGTCGGTGGGCTTCCAGTCGGCCGAGTCCCGGCTGTCGGCGGTCAGGCCGGCCGCCGAGGCGGCAGCGAGGAGGACGAGGAAGAGCAGGAAGAACAGGAACTCCATGGCGGCGCTCGCTTTCGCACGTTTGCTGTCGGTTTCGCCGCCGGTGCGCACCGGACTGCACATAGTCTCCGCCGGTCCGTCCGGGCCAGACAGTGGCAGGAATGCCACTCAGGCTCGATTTCCTGCCACCCTTGGGGTTACCCTCGTCACATGCTGCGTACGGTCGCCGTCCTCGCCCTCGACGGGGTCGCCGCGTTCGAGCTGGGCGTCCTGGCCGAGGTCTTCGGCACCGACCGCACGGCCGACGGCTTCCCCGGCTACCGCTTCCAGGTGTGCAGCCCGGACGGCGCGGCGGTGTCCACCGCCTCCGGCTTCCAGCTGGTGCCGCACGCCGGCCTGGGCTCGGTCGACGAGGCCGACCTGGTCGCCGTACCCGCCCACCGGCACGGCACGAACGCGCCGCCGGCGGTGCTCGACGCGCTGCGCCGGGCCGCCGACCGGGGCGCCTACCTGCTCAGCGTCTGCTCGGGAGCGTTCCTGCTCGGCGAGGCCGGCCTGCTCGACGACCGCGACTGCACCACCCACTGGAAGTACGTCGACGAACTCCAACGGCGCCACCCCACCGCCCGGGTGCAGTGCAACTCGCTCTACGTCCAGGACGGCCGGCTGCTCACCAGCGCCGGCACCGCGGCCGGCATCGACGCCTGCCTGCACCTGGTACGCCAGGAGCACGGCTCGGCCACGGCCACCCGGCTGGCCCGCCGGATGGTCGTCCCGCCGCACCGCGACGGCGGGCAGTCACAGTACGTCGAGGCGCCGATCCCCAAGGCGCCCGAGGCGCCCACCCTCGAACCGGTGCTGGAGTGGCTGATGGGGCACCTGGACCGGCCGGTGACGGTTGACGAGATCGCCACCCGGGCCGGCATGGCCCCGCGTACCTTCGCCCGCCGGTTCCGCGCCGAGACCGGCACCACCCCGCACGACTGGCTGACCAACCAGCGGGTGCTGCTGGCCCGACGGCTGTTGGAGGAGACCCGGCTGAGTGTGGAGGACGTCGCCGACCGGTCCGGGTTCGGTGACGCCGCCGCACTGCGGCACCACTTCGCCCGCCGGGTCGGCGCCACCCCGCACAGCTACCGCACCACCTTCCGCGACCGCGCGCACGCCGGCTGAGCCACCAGGGTCAGAAGCCGCCCATGCCGCCGTCGACCCGGGACTCCGAGCCGGCCACGTAGCCGCCGTCGGCCGTCCGCCAGATCGCCTGCCCGTACCCGAAGACGGCCGGCTCCGCCGCGACGGTGATCTCGTGACCGCGGGCCCGCAGCTCGTCCACCGCCGCCCGCCCCTCCGCCGTGCCGACCAGCTCCGGCTCGACCAGCAGCGACCGGCCGGCGTGCCAGTACCAGCGCGGCGCGTCGAGTGCCGCCTGCGGGTCGAGCCCGGCGTCGAGGGTGGCCGAGACGAGCTGGACGTGCCCCTGCGGCTGCATGTGCCCGCCCATCACCCCGAACGGCCCGACCGGCTCACCGTCCCTGGTCAGGAAGCCGGGGATGATGGTGTGGTACGGCCGCCTACCGGGCCCCACCACGTTCGGGTGCGCCGGGTCGAGGCGGAAGCCGAGGCCCCGGTTCTGCAGCGCGAAGCCGTGCCCGGGCAGCACCACGTGCGAGCCGAACGCCAGGTAGGTGGACTGGATGAGGCTGACCATCATGCCGCCGACGTCGGCCGTGCAGAGGTAGACGGTGCCGCCGCGCTCCGGGTCGCCGGCCACCGGCTCGCCGGCGCGATCGGTGATCAACGCCCGGCGGGCGGCGAGGTAACCGGGTGAGAGCAGCGCCGCGGTGGGTACCGGCACCAGGTCCGGGTCGGCGACGTACGCGTGCGCGTCGGCGAAGCCGAGCTTGACCGCCTCGATCTGCCGGTGCAGGCGGTCCGCCAACGGGACGTCGGCCAGCTCCAGCCCGTCCAGCACACCGAGCGCTACCAGCGCGGCCAGGCCCTGCCCGTTCGGCGGCAGCTCCCACACCTGGTGGCCCCGGTAGCGCACCGGCACCGGGTCCACCCAGCTGGAGGTGTGCCCGGCGAGGTCGTCGCCGGTGAGCAGCCCGCCGGTCCGGGCGGCGTGCCGGGCCAGCGCCTCGGCCGTCGCACCGCGGTAGAAGTCCTCGGACCCGGTCTCGGCGATCCGACGCAGGGTGCGGGCGGCGTCCGGGTTGCGCCACCGCTCCCCCGGCCGCGGCGCCCGGCCGCCGGGCGCGAACACCCGCTCGAACTCGGCGTACTCCGGACCGGCCAGCTCGGCGTGCGCGGCCACCCCGCGCGCCCAGGCCGCGGCCACCCCGGCGGAGACCGGGTGGCCGTGCTCGGCGTACCCGACCGCGTCGGTGAAGAGGTCGGCGAAGGGCAGCCGGCCGAACCGGTCGTGCAGGTCCCGCCAGCCGGCCGGCGCGCCGGGGACGGTCACCGGCAGCCAGCCCCGCGCCGGCAGCGCCGGCCCGGCCGACTGGGCGCCGCCGAGCGCGGCCACCGGAGCCGCGCTCCGGCCGCCGGTCGCGGCGCGCACCGCCGCCAGGGTCAGCGCCGCGGGCGACCGGCCGGAGGCGTTCAGCCCGTGCAGCCGCTCGCCGTCCCAGACCAGGGCGAACAGGTCACCGCCGATGTCGTTGGACGGGGGCTGCACCACGGTCAGGGTGATCGCCGTGGCCAGCGCCGCGTCGACCGCGTTGCCGCCGCGCCGCAGCACGGCCAGGCCGGCCGCCGCGGCCAGGGGATGGCTCGTCGCCACCGCGCCGTGCGGAGCGTAGAGCGGCTGTCGGGGGTACGCCATGCGCCATGTCTACCGCCTCCCGGCGGCGGCCGCGCCCCCGGTGGTCGTCGATCCGGCGGCACCCGCAGCCCTGCCCACCCACCGGCCGACGGCGTTCTTCCGGTCACCGGTCAGCGGCCCGGCGCGACCGTCGTCCCTCGGCGCTCATCGGCCCGGCGGTGCGCCGGCCCCTCAGGCTGCGCCGACACGGGTCAGCCGGCCGTCGCGGCGGATCACCCGCAGACCGCCGGGCAGGTGCGCGGCGCCCTGCCCACGCCAGCCGGTGACCAGCGTGTCCAGGGCGGTCACGTGCCGGTGCGACAGCGCGGCCGGCGGGGCGCCCAGCTCACGGGCCCAGGCGTGCAGCACCCGACCGCGCACCGCGGGAGCCAGGTCGGCGAGCGCCGCGACCGACAGCCCGCCGGCGGGGTGCCGGACCCCGGCGAGCGCGGTCGCGGCCAGGTCGTCCAGCGCGGCGTTGTCCGCCGCCACCAGCCGGGCGGTCCGGGCCAGGTTCTCCAGCACCCCCGGCCCGAGCGCCCGCACCAGCGCCGGCAGCACGTCGGCGCGGACCCGGGCGCGGGCGTACGAGGGGTCGGTGTTGTGCGGGTCCTCCCACGGGGTCAGCCCGAGCACCGCGCACGCCTTGCGGGTCTGCTCCCGGCTCACCTCCAGCAGCGGGCGCAGCAGCGGCACCCCGGCCAGGTCCCGCCGGGCCGGCATCCCGGCCAGCCCGCGCGGGCCAGCGCCCCGGGCGAGCGCGAGCAGCACCGTCTCGGCCTGGTCGTCCCGGGTGTGCCCGGTGAGCACCGCCACCGCCCGGTGCCGCCGGGCCACCTCGGCCAACGCCTGGTAACGAGCCTCCCGGGCGGCCGCCTCCGGCCCACCGGGGCGGCCGGCCACCTCGACCCGGACCGCCTCCACCGGGACGAACCCGGCGGCACCCGCCCAGGTCGCCACCGCCGCGGCCCGCTCCGCGGATCCGGCCTGCAGGCCGTGGTCGACGGTCACCAGACCGGCCGACCGGCCCAGCCGGGGCGCCACGAAGACGGTGGCCGCGGCCAGCGCGAGCGAGTCCGCGCCGCCGGAGCAGGCGACCAACACCGGCCCGGACGGCAGGTCGGCCAGCGCGCGACGTACCGCGACCCGGATCGCGGCGACCGGCGGGGCGAGCGCGGCCACGGGTCGACGGTCAGCCGACGACCGGCACCGGGCCCACCGGCCCGTGCACCCGCGCCACCCAGGCGTCCGGGTCGCCGAGCTCCTCGAGCCGGGGCAGGGTGAGCGGCGAGTCGAAGACCTTGTTGAAGCCGGCCATCCCGACCCGCTCCACCACGCCGTGCACGAACTTGCGGCCCTCGGCGTACTGGCGCATCTTGACGTCGACGCCGAGCAGCCGGCGGATCGCCTTCTCCAGCGGGTTGCCGGACTCACGGCGCCGGTTGAACGCCGCCCGGATCCGCTCGACGCTCGGGATCACCTGCGGGCCGACCCCGTCCATCACGAACTCGGCGTGCCCCTCGAGCAGGGTCATCAGCGCGGTGAGCCGGTCCAGCACGGCCCGCTGGGCCGGCGTCTGGACGAGGTCCAGCACGCTGGTGCGGCTCTCCGGGTCGCGGACCGCCTCGGAGAGCGTGGCCACGCCCCGGCGCAGCCGCTCCAGCAGGTGCTCGCCGCCACCGGCCGAGGCGTCGACGAACGCCTGCACCTCGCTGAGGAAGTACGCGCGCATCCAGGGCACGGCGGTGAACTGGGTGCGGTGGGTCACCTCGTGCAGGCACACCCAGAGCCGGAAGTCGCGCGGGTCGGCGCCGAGCTTGCGCTCCACCTCGACGATGTTCGGCGCGACCAGCAGCAGCTGGCCCGGGTCGGCGGAGAAGACCTCGTACTGGCCGAGCACCCGGCCGGAGAGGTACGCCAGCACGGTACCGGCCTGCACGCCGGTCAGCCGGGAGCCGATCGCCTCGGTCAGCGGGCCGGGCTGCTTGTCGCCGGAGAGCCGGCTGACCAGGGGGCTGATCACCTCGCGCAGCCCGGCGATGTTGGTCGCCGCCCAGTCCCGCCGGTCGACCACCCGCACCGGCGGGTGGGACACCTGTGGGCGCAGGCCGGTGTAGTCGGCGACGTGCCCGGCCGCCTCCTCGGTCAGCCGCCGCAGGTCGGCGACCACGTCGGTGGCCTCCGCGTACGACACCCGGGGGCCCGACTTGCCCAGTGCCCCCGCGGTCGCGGCGGCCAGATCCCAGTCCACGAACTGCGCCATGCACCCACCGTACCCGCGCCGGAACACCCCGGCCCGGGCTCGCGTCGGCGATCGACGCCGGTCGCCGCCGACCGCGGGCCGCCACGCGGGGCCGGCAGGGTGGCGGTGCCGCCCGGCTGGCCGGCGCGGTGCTGGCCGCCGATGCCGGCGCCGGTCGACCGCGTCACGGCGGACGGGCCGGGCCGGCGGGCTCAGCGGCAGCCGCAGCCGGCGAGCGTGGCGCCGATCCGGTCCAGCGCCACCCGGGCTGCCTCCATCCCGTCCGGCGGCACCGCGTCGGTGAGCACGGCGAAGGTGAGCAGCCGTCCGTCGGCGGTGGTGACCAGCCCGGCGATCGCGTGCACCTTGGTCAGCGTGCCGGTCTTCGCCCGGACCACGCCCGCGCCGGACCGGGTGCCGTCCGTCGCGTAGCGCTCGCCCAGCGTGCCGGACCAGCCGGCGACCGGCAGGCCGCCGAAGACCGCCGCCAGCTCGGGACGGCTGCCGTTGCCGGCGAGCGTGATCAGGTCGGTGAGCAGCGAGGGGCTGATCCGGTTGGTACGGGACAACCCGCTGCCGTCGGCGAGGGCGAGCTCGTCGGCGGGCAGGCCAAGCTCGCCCGCCACGGCGTCCATCGCGGCGGCGGCGCCGGTGAACGAGGCGGGCTGGTCCCGGGCCAGCGCGACCTGGCGGGCCAGCGCCTCGGCGACGATGTTGTCGCTGTCGCTGATCATGATGTCGACCAGCCGGACCATCGGCAGCGACTCCACCTTGCCCAACTCGCTGCCGGGGGCGCCGGCGGTGGCGTCGGCGCCGGCGGCCGGCGCCCGGCCGCGGCTGACCGCGTCGGCGGGCACGCCGAGCAGCCGGGCGAAGGCGCGGCCGGCGACCAGGTCGGGCTGGGACACCCGCTCGGCGCCGTGGTTGCCGGCGTCGTGGTCCCGCTTGGCCTGCGGCACGTCCTTGCGCGCGCCGTCGGTCATCAGCGCGGTGATCGCGCCGCCGTAGCCGCCGGTGGGGATGTCGTCGTCCCAGCCGGGTTCGTGGACCGGGCCGGAGTAGAGCGAGGAGTCGACGGTGACCTTGGTCGGCGCGGTGCCGCCGAGCGCCGCCTTCACCTGGGCGGCCAGGTCGTCCAGCCGGGCCGCACCGGGGTAGAAGCCCTTCTTGTCCACCGCCAGGGTGGGGTCGCCGCCGCCGACGATCACCACCTCGCCCGGGCTGGCGCCGGCCACCGCCCGGGTCGGGATGCGGTGGCCGGGACCGCGCGCGGCGAGCACGGTCACCGCGGTCACCAGCTTGGTCACCGAGGCGGGCACGGTGCCGTCGTCCTCGTGGGCGCCGAAGAGCGGCTGGCCGGTGGCCACGTCGGCCACCGAGACGTTGACCCGGTCACCGAGCGCGGCGGCGCCGACCAGCGGGTCGAGCGCGGCGGAGACCCCGTCCGGGGTGGGCAGCGGGGCATTGGCGTCCGCCCCGGCCAGCACCGGCACCGGCGGCGGGTCGGCCGGCTGGGCGCTCGCCGGACCGCCGGCCTGGTCGTCGCCGAGCCACTGCGCCACCGGGCCGGGACGGACCACGACCACCCCGGCGGCCAGCGCGAGCAGCAGCACCGCGGCGAGCACGAGCGGCAGCAGCCGCCGGCGCCGGGCCGGCGCGGGGGGTACGGCGGCGGCCGGCGCCGCGCCGGCGGGCGGCGGCGACACGGGTACGGAG
>NZ_QGSW01000391.1:0-14441 GCF_003176715.1 Micromonospora sp. S4605 | reverse complement strand
GGTGGGAGGGCACTTCCCGAAGCCCTCGTCGACGCCTGGCCGGCCTACCTGGCGTATGTGATCACCTTCGCGATCGCCGGTCAGGTCTGGCTCGGCCACCACAACATCTGGCGGTACGTGGTCCGGGTCGACCAGATGCTGCTGGTGTTCAACCTGCTCCTGCTGCTGTTCGTCGCGGCCATCCCGTTCACCGCCGACCTGCTCGCGGACAATCTGCGCGGCAGCGCGGCGGAGCAGCGGCTGACCGCGGCACTCTACCTCGGCACCGTGCTCGGTGAGGCGGTCTGCTTCAACCTGATCTGGTGGTGCGCGCGCCGACACCGGCTGCTGCACCCCGACCTGGATCCCCAGCTGACCCGGGCGATCGCGCACCGGCTACTGCTGCGCCCGCTGCTCTACCTGGTCGCCTTCGCGTTCGTCTTCGTCCACCCGGTCCTGAGCCTCTTCCTCTACCTCGTGCTCGTCGTCCTCTACCTCATCCGCGGTCCCGGCACCCTGCCCAGCGCCGCCACCACGGCCGAGGATCGGTCAGCGACCTAGGTCGGTGAGGATGCGGCGGGCGGCGTTGTGGCCGGCGGCGCCGATGACGCTGCCCGCCGGGTGGCAGCCGGCGCTGCCGGCGTAGACGCCGTCGACCCCGGTGGCGTACGGCATCCGGTCGGTGAACGAGACGGTGTTGTCGACGTGGTGGATGTGCCCGCCGGTGATGCCGAAGTGCGCCTCGATGCCGGCCGGCGGCAGCGGCACCGCGTCGGCGATCAGGTCGCCGGTGTTGGGGGCGTACCGCTCGCAGATCGCGATCAACTGGTCGACGTACCCGGGCAGCGCCTCGTCCCAGCTGGTGCCGGCCAGCTCGTAGGGGACGGACTGGACGAAGAGCGCCGACGAGTGGTGGCCCTGCCCGTCGGAGAGCGACGGGTCGACGGTGGTGTGCAGGTACCACTCGATGGTCGGCTCCGCGGGCAGCCGGCCCGCCTGCACGTCCGCCCACATCGCGCGCAGCGCGGTCATCGGCGACTCCCCGCCGCCGATCAGCGAGGCCGAGCCGGGGAGCAGGTGGATGGTCGAGCCGAACGGGCTGGGGGCGTCCGCGGGCAGGCAGGAGAAGCGCGGCAGGCCGCTCAGCGCCAGGTTGAGCTTGAGCGTGGTGCCGGGACGGCGGACCGCCGCCATCCGCTCGGCCAGCGGCGCCGGGAGCGCGCCGTCGGGCAGCAGGTCCATCAGCCGGTACGGGTCACACGCGCCGAGCACCACCCGGGCGCCCACCTCCCGCCCGTCGGCGAGGACCACCCCGCTGGCCGCGCCGCCGGACAGGGTGATCGCGCTGACCGGGGCACCGGTCAGGATCCTCGCCCCGGCGGCCCGGGCGGCCTCGGCGAAGGTCCGCGAGACGGTGCCCATCCCGCCCTCGGCGATCATCCAGGTGCCGCCGGAGCCGGGCAGCCGGCACATGTTGTGCACCAGGAAGTTGTGGCCGGTGCCGGGGTCGTCCGGGCCGGCGTTCAGCCCGGACAGGCCGTCGGTGACCGCGTACATCGAGACGAGCAGCTCGGAGCGGAAGTCGAAGCGGGCCAGGTAGTCGGCGACCGAGCCGCGGACCAGGTCGACGAAGACCTGCCGCAGCGCCGGCCGGACGTACCGCTCGGCGGTCTCCTCGACCGGCAGCGGGTCGGCCAGCCAGACCGGCGCCAGGTCGGCGCGCAGCGCGGCCAGCTCGGCCTGAAGGGCGTCGTCGGCGGCCACGTCGGCGGCGGAGAAGAACTCCGCGAGCTGCGCCCGGGTGGCCGCGACGTCACTGCCGAAGAGCAGGTACGGGGAGCCCTCCGGGCCCGGGGTGGGCAGGAAGTAGTGCGGGTCGCGGCGCAGCACCGGGATGCGGACGTCGAGCGTGGCGAGCAGTTCCGGCGGCATCAGCCCGAGCAGGTAGGAACCGGTGGAGTGGCGCAGGCCGGGCACCTTCGGGAACGGGTTCTCCGTGCGGGTGGCCCCGCCGATCACCTCGGCCGCCTCCAGCACCAGCACGTCGAGGCCGGCGCGGGCCAGCAGGATCGCGGACACCAGACCGTTGTGCCCGGACCCGACGATCACCACGTCGGCCCGGGTCGGCAGCTCGTCACTCATGCCGCGGGAGCCTAGTGCCCGCCGGGCCCGCCGGGCAGCCCTTCGCCGCCGGTAGCCCCCGCCGACCGGCGCGTCGTCCCCGGGTCGGGCCTACCGGGGCTCGGGGCCCGGTCGTTCGCCGCCCAGCTGGGCGGCGAACGCTTCCAGCTCCAGCTCGAACAGCGCCTCGGGTTCGGTGACCGCCCAGCTCACCTGCTGGAAGACCTCCGCCGCGACCAGCCCGTAGAGCCGGGTCCAGCCGGCCAGGAAGGTGTACGTGACCTCGATCGGGATGTCGCCGTGGCTGAGCCGCAGCGGCTCCAGCCGGTCGCCGAGGCGCTCCCTGAGCAACTCGGCCGGCGGGGTGGGGAACGGCGACCGGTGCCAGAGCTCGATCATCGGCGCGAGGAAGACCGCGCCGAACCGGGCGCCGGGATGGTCCGGGTCGACGCAGTCGTCGACGAAGGCGGCCAGCCCGGGGGTCGGCGCGCCGAAGATCAGCCCGAACTCGGCCGGGTGCGTCACCGACCAGGCCCGGAACGCCCGGCACATGGCCACCAGTTGGTCGACCGGCTCGCCGCCGGCGGCGTCCCGGGCCGCCTCCAGGCACCGTCGCAGCTCGTCGTAGAGGTCCCCGGCGAGCGTCGTGACCAGCGCCTCCAGGCTGGGGAAGTAGCGGTAGATGGCGGGGGCGGTCATGCCCATGTCGCGGGCGATGGCGCGCAGTGAGACCGCGTCGATGCCGCCGGTCACCAGCAGCCGGCGGGCGCCCTCCTTGATCTCGGCGAGGGTGGCGGTACGCAGGCGTTCCCGCCGGGTTGGTGCGGTCATCCGGCTACCCCCTTGACCGAAGCGAACACTGTTGCAATAGTTAACGGCGTTCACTCAAATGATCGATGGTCACATTTTAGCCGTCAAGGGGGAGCCATGTTCGCGTGGTGGGGGCGGATGGTGGTGCGGCTGCGCTGGGCGGTGCTCGCCGCGGCCGTGCTGCTGGTCGCGATCGGATCGACCTGGGGTGCCGGGGTCTTCGGGCAGCTCACCGGGGGCGGGTTCGACGACCCGGCCAGCGAGTCCAGCCGGGCGTACGAGCGGATCACCGACGAGCTGGGCCCGCAGGGTGCCGACGTGATCGTGCTCTGGTCCAGCGACTCGGTGCCGGCCGACCAGCCGGCCTTCCGTGACCCGGTCACCGCTACCGTCACCCGGCTGCGCGAGCGCCCCGAGGTCGCCAGCGTCACCACCTGGTACGACACCCAGGCGCCCGCGCTGCTCGCCACCGACCGCCGGGCCACCTACGCGCTGGTCCAGCTCCGGCCCGCCGACGAGGACGGCAAGACGGCGGCGTACGAGGCGCTGCGCCCGGCCATCGAGACGCCCGGCGTACGGACCGAGACGGGTGGCAACGTGCCGTTCCTGCACGAGGCGAACCGGCAGACCACGGAGGACATCACCCGGGCGGAGCTGCTCTCCATGCCGGTGTTGCTGGTGCTGCTGGTGCTCATCTTCGGCGGCCTGGTCGCCGCGGCCACCCCGCTGCTGATCGGCGGGCTGGCGATCCTCGGCGGGTTCGTCGCGGTCCGGCTGGTCAACCTCGTCACCGAGGTGTCGATCTTCGCGATCAACATCATCACGCTGATCGGCCTGGGCATGGCCGTCGACTACGCGCTCTTCGTGGTCAGCCGGTTCCGCGAGGAGTTGGCCGCCGGCCGGGACACCCCCACCGCGATCCGGCGCACCATGGCCACCGCGGGCCGTACCGTGCTGGTCTCCGGGCTCACCATCGCGCTCGCCATGGCCAGCCTGCTGATCTTCCCGCAGTCCTTCCTGCGCTCGATGGGGCTCGGCGGGATGGCCGCGGTGCTGGTCGCCATGCTCGCCGCGCTCACCGTGCTGCCGGCCCTGCTCGCGGTGCTCGGGCCGCGGATCGACGCGTGGCGCGTACCGCTGCCGTGGCGGCGGGGTGGGCGGCCGGCGGCCGGCGGCGGCGCCTGGGCCCGGATCGCCCGCAGCGTGATGCGCCGGCCGGTGCGCTACCTGGTCGGGGTGGTGCTGCTGCTCGCCGTGCTGGCCGTGCCGTCGCTGCGGATGGAGTTCGGCGGCTTCGACGAGCGGGTGCTGCCCGCGGACGCCGCGCCCCGGGTGGTCTCCGAGCGGATCGCCGCGGAGTTCCCCGGCGGCACGGTCGCCCCGATCGACGTGCTGGTCACCGGGGCGCCGGCCGAGGCGGTACGCCCGTTCGCCGACCGGATCGCGGGCCTGCCCGGGGTGAGCGGCGTGCAGGTGGCCGCGAACCGGGGCGAGGCGACGCTGCTCACCGTGAGCTACCCGGGCGAGCCGACCGGCGAGGTCGCCCAGAACCTGGTCCGCCAGGTGCGCGACCTGCCCGCGCCGGGCGGGGCCGAGGTGCTGGTCGGCGGCCGGCCCGGCGCCGACCGGGACCTGCTGGACAGCCTCGCCGACCGGCTGCCGTGGATGGCGCTGCTGATGGCCGCGGCCACCCTGCTGCTGCTCTTCCTCGCCTTCGGCTCGGTGGTGCTGCCGGTCAAGGCGGTGCTGATGAACCTGGTCTCGATCGGCGCGTCGTTCGGCGTGGTGGTCTGGATCTTCCAGGACGGCCACCTCGCCGACCTGCTCGGCTTCACCCCGACCGGGTTCATCGAGCCGAGCAACCCGATCCTGATGCTCGCGGTGCTCTTCGGGCTGGCCACCGACTACGAGGTGTTCCTGCTCTCCCGGGTCCGCGAGGAGTGGGACCGGACCGGGGACAACACCGCCTCGGTGGCGGCCGGGTTGCAGCACACCGGCCGGATCATCACCGCCGCCGCGCTGCTGCTGATCATCGTGGTGGCCGGCTTCGCGACCGGCGGGATGGCGTACATCAAGCTGATCGGCATCGGCATGATCGTGGCGATCGTGGTCGACGCCACGCTGGTGCGGGCGCTGCTGGTGCCGGCCACCATGCGACTGCTGGGCCGGTGGAACTGGTGGGCGCCCGGGCCGCTGGGCCGGGTCTACCGCCGCTACGGCATCCGGGAGGGCGCCGAGCCGGAGCCGGCGGAGCGTCACCCCGCGTTCACCGCGTAGAGACTTCCATCGATGCTCCGTCGGCTCTAGCGTCGACGGGGCATCGACTCTCACCGGGAGGTCTCCGATGGACCGTCGCACCGTCCTGCGCGCCACCGTCGCCGGCGGCACCGCCGCCTTCTCGGGCAGCCTCTGGGCCTGCGCCGCGCTGGCCGCCCCCGCCCAGCCCGGCCCCGGCCCGTACGGGGAACTGCTCGCCGCCGACGGCAACGGCATCCAGCTGCCCGCCGGCTTCACCAGCCGGGTGATCGCCCGTTCCGGGCAGCGCGTCGCCGGCACCTCGTACGTCTGGCACTGGGCGCCCGACGGCGGCGCCTGCTTCCCGGCCGGCACCGGCTGGATCTACGTCTCCAACTCGGAGATCCCGCTGGCCGGCGGCGCGTCGGCGGTGCGGTTCGCCGCCGACGGGTCGGTCGCCGCGGCGTACCGGATCCTCGGCGGCAGCAACGTCAACTGCGCCGGTGGCGCGACCCCGTGGGGCACCTGGCTCTCCTGCGAGGAGGTGCCGCTCGGGCGGGTCTTCGAGACCTGGCCGCAGGGCGGCCGGGAGGCGGAGGAGCGCACCCGGATGGGCCGGTTCAAGCACGAGGCGGCGGCCTGCGACCCGGACCGCCGGGTGGTCTACCTGACCGAGGACGAGGGCGACGGCTGCTTCTACCGCTTCGTCCCGGACACCTGGGGCGACCTGCGCGCCGGCCGGTTGCAGGTGCTCTGCGCGCCCGCCGACGCCACGGCCGGGCCGGTGACCTGGCGGGATGTCCCGGACCGGGACGGCTTCCCGGTACCCACCCGCTGGCAGGTCGGCGCGGCCAAGCACTTCGACGGCGGCGAGGGCTGCTGGTACGCCGACGGGACCTGCTGGTTCACCACCAAGGGCGACAACCGGGTCTGGGCGTACGACGCGGTCCAGCAGCGCCTCGACCTGGCCTACGACGACTCGCTGGTGCCGGCCGGCGCGGCGCCGCTGACCGGGGTGGACAACATCACCGGCACCGCCGGCGGCGACCTCTACGTGGCCGAGGACGGCGGCAACATGGAGATCAACATGATCACCCCCGCCGGCGTGGTCACCCCGTTCCTGCGTTTGCACGGCCACCCGGAGTCCGAACTCACCGGCCCCGCCTTCTCGCCCGACGGCACCCGCCTCTACTTCTCGTCGCAGCGCGGCACCACCGGCGACCGCACCGGCTCCGCCGGCGTCACCTACGAGATCACCGGCCCCTTCCGCCCCTGACCGGCCCCGGCCGGTCGGCGGCGTTGAGCATGAGGTTGGCGGCATCGGGGAGCGCTCCCCACGCCGCCAACCTCATGATCGGCGCGCTTCCGGGGTGGGGTGGGTGCGGTGGCGGGAGAGGGCGAGGGTGGCGGAGTAGCCGGCCAGCACGATCACGTGGAACAGGTAGAGCCAGAGCAGCACGGCGACGCCGGCGCCGATCTCGTCGAAGCCGCCGAACGGCGCGCCCAGGTCGATCGGGAGCGACGCGAAGAGCACGAACCCGTGCAGGAAGCCGGCGAGGTTCGCCGCGGTGAACGAGCCGACGGCCAGCGCGGACAGCCAGTCCGGCGACGCCGGTCCGACCACCCGGAACACCCAGAGCAGCACCGGGGTGAGCACCAGCCACACCCCCAGGAAGGACAGCACCACCCCGAGCACCCCGAGCCAGCCGCCCTGGCGGACCAGCCCGGTGGTGGTCGGCAACGCCAGCAGGATCGACAGCAGCAGGGCCGGGGCCGGGGCGAGCAGCGGAAGCAGCAGCAGCCGGCCCCGCCAGCCGACCAGCGACTCGCCGTTGCGCGGGGTGGCCACCGAGACGAACGCGCGGCGCAGCCCCTCGCCGTAGAGCGAGGCCGGCAGCAGCGAGGCCAGCGCCAGCAGCGGGGTCAGTTCCACCCCGGCCTCGACCAGGGCGGCCATCGCCCGGGGCGCGCCGATCTCGGTCGGCAGCGTCCGCACGGCGTACGAGGTGAGCCGGCGGACCCGCTCGGCGCCCGCGACCAGCGTGGTCAACCAGATCGCCAGCAGCGCCACCGGGACCACGGCGATCGCGCCGTAGAACGTGATGGCGGCGGCGTGCAGCGACAGGTCCCGGCCGCGCACCGGGCGGAACGCCGCGGCGCCGATCCGCTTCACCCGCCGCCATCCGCCACCCATCCCGGTCCCGTACCCCTTCGCGGCAGCCGTCACTCATCAAGATCCCCGGCGCGGCCCGGCGAGGCGGGGTGCGCGTACCGGGAGGTCCGGTCGTGGCGGCGGCGACCCCGCCCGGAGCGGGTGGTCCGGGCGGGGTCGGCGGACGAGGCGTGGTGGTCAGCCCAGCGGCTGCACCTGGCCGGTGCTGCGGGTGGCGTAGAAGCAGCCGGTGGTGGGCAGGCTGGTCGCCGCCGGCGGGGTCACCCCGTCGTAGAGCGCCAGCAGGAAGTTCTGCGGGCAGCGCCGGGTGCTGCCGGTGCGGATGCCGAAGTGCAGGTGCGGCCCGGTGGAGTTGCCGGTGTTGCCGGTGAGGCCGAGCTGCTGCCCGGGTGCGACCGAGGCGCCGTTGCTGACCGACCAGGCCGAGAAGTGGCAGTAGGTGTAGACCGCTCCGTCGGTGCCGGTGAGGTTGACGCCCTGCCCGCAGGAGCTGTCGTTGATGATGGTCACGGTCCCGGCCCGCACGGCGTACGCCCGGGTGCCGGTGCCGACCGGGAGGTCGATGGCGGGATAGTCGTGGTGCGGGTCGTCGTACTCGCTGCGCGGCAGCGCGCTCTTCGGCAGCGGCAGGGCGAACGCGGGGTTGCCGGAGGTGGACGTGATCCGCACGGCGTCCGCGACGACGTAGCCCGTGCCGTTGGTCCACCGGCTGACCCCGACCACGGGCCGGTCGCCGGCGGCCAGGGTGAAGGTGCCGAGGCTGACCCAGCGGCCACCGTTGGCGCGCTGGTTCACCACGACTGTCTGGTTGCCGCTGCTGGTCGCGACGATGAACGGGGTGGCGTCGTTGTAGCCGGCGTCCGCCGGGTACCACACCTCGACGAGGTGCGCGCCGGTCGCCGTGATCGACGCGCTGAACCAGGCGGCGTCGCTGCCGCCGGTGTACGGCGTCGCGAACCGGTAGTCCGCGCCGTTCTTCTGGCTGGACCAGGACGACGTGCCCCAGTTGGTGCTGGCGGTGAAGCGCCCGGCGGTCGCGTTGTCCACGGTGACGGTCGCCGCGGACGCGGATCCGGCCGGGCCGAGCAGCACCATGGCGGCTGCGGTCAGCCCGCCGACCAGGGCGCGCGCGGCGGTGGCGAGTTTCACGGAGTCCCTCCCGGGGGTCAGGGGTGCGCGGGGCGGTGGAGTGAAGGTATTTAACCAATACCGATCGATGATCGTAAGAGACCTACATCGATCAGGGTCGGTGAAATCGCGGCCGCGGTCGCCCGCGCCGGCCCCGCCCGGCCGCCCCGACTCGTTAAGATCGCCGGCCATGACCGTTCTCACCACGGACCGCCTGGTCCTGCGGGACTGGACCGCCGATCCGGCCGACCTGGCCCGGATCTGGGACATCTACTCCCGGGTCGAGATCACCCGCTGGCTGGCCGCGTCCGGGCTGCCGCTGACGGACCCGGCGCAGGCCGCCGACCGGTTGCGGATCTGGCGCGAGCGGCACGCCGACCACGGCGGCCGGTACGGCACCTGGGCGATCGAGGTACGCGACACCGGGCGGGTCGCCGGCACCCTGATCCTCAAGCCGCTGCCCGGCGCGGACGGGGTGACGCCCACCGACGACATCGAGGTGGGCTGGCACCTGCACCCCGACTCGTGGGGTCACGGGTACGCCACCGAGGCGGCCCGGGCCGTGCTGGCCCGCGAGTTCGCCGCCGGCACCCGGCAGGTGTACGCCGTGGTCGCGCCGGGCAACGACCCGTCCATGGCGGTCTGCCGCCGGCTCGGCATGACCCACCTCGGCCGGCGCACCGACTGGTACGCCGGCGAGGTGCTGGAGACGTTCGTCCTGGCCGCCCCCGCCAAGGCTTGATCCACTCGCTTGGCCGCATGTCGGGGCGTCCCGGTCGGCTGGAGCCCCGACATCCCCCATCCGGGACGCCCTGACGGGCAGGCCGTGCGATCCGCGCCGCGGCGGGGCGGCGGCACTAGGCTGGGCTGACGATGATGGTCCGCTGAGAGGGTGAGCTTGGATGGCCCAGGCCGCGTTCACGCCGGAGCCCGATCCGGCGCCGCTGGCGACGCCGCAGCCCACCGAGCCGTCGTTCGACGTGCTGCGGTGGCACGACGAGCCGTGGACCGCCCAGCTCGCCCTCGACCTCTTGCCGGAGACCAACGGCCCCAAGGTCGAGGTCCTGAGCGGAAGCGTCATCGTGACCCCCCAGGCTGGATATGACCACCAGGATGCCGAGCTGGACCTCGCCTACCTGCTCAAGCAGGCGGCCCGGCGGGCCAAGCTCTGGCTCTACATCGAGACGAACGTCGTGTCGGGCGACGACCTGTTCATTCCGGACATCGTTGTCCTGAACGTGCCCGGCGGTGGCCGCACGACGATGGACATCCGCCACGCGGTCCTGCTCGGAGAGATCGTCTCGCCCCGCAACCGGCGCAAGGACGTCATCGACCGTCCCCGCGAGTACGCCGCGGTCGGGGTGCCGTTCTTCCTCCGTGTCGACCTGCGCAATCGGGTGCCCACCATCGCGCTCTTCGAGTTGACCGAGGGGGAGTATCGGCCCGTCGCGGCCGCTGCCGCCGGTAGTTCCTTCGTCATGCGGGAGCCGTTCGACTTCTCGGTGGACCCGGCCGAGTTGCTGGGCGACGAGGCGCCCGTGGAGGAGTCGGCGACGGGGGAGGGCTGAGGCTCCCGGCGGGCGCGGGGACGGGCTGGGGAAGAATGACCGGGTGACCTCCCCCAGAGAACTGGTCCTGCTCGGCTCCACCGGGTCGATCGGGACCCAGGCCATCGACATCGTGCGGCGCAACCCGGACCGGTTCCGGGTGGTCGCGCTCGGTGCCGGTGGCGGCAACGTCGACCTGCTCGCCGCCCAGGCTCTGGAACTGGGCGTCGACGCGGTCGGGGTGGCGAAGGCCTCCGCGGCCCAGGACCTCCAGCTCGCCTTCTACGCCGAGGCGAGCCGCCGGGGCTGGGCCAGCGGCGACTTCAAGCTGCCGAAGATCGTGGCCGGGCCGGACGCGATGACCGAGCTGGCGCAGTGGCCCTGCGACATCGTGCTCAACGGCGTGGTGGGCTCGCTGGGGCTGGCGCCGACGCTGGCCGCGCTGCGCGCCGGGCGTACCCTCGCGCTGGCCAACAAGGAGTCCCTCGTCGCCGGCGGCTCCCTGGTCAAGGCCGCGGTGACCCGGCCGGAGCAGATCGTGCCGGTGGACTCCGAGCACTCGGCGCTGGCCCAGTGCCTGCGCGGCGGGAGCCGGGGCGAGGTGCGCCGGCTGATCGTCACCGCCAGCGGCGGGCCGTTCCGGGGGAAGCGGCGCGACGAGCTGACCGAGGTCACGCCGGAGCAGGCCCTGGCCCATCCGACCTGGAACATGGGCCCGGTCGTCACGATCAACTCCGCCACCATGGTGAACAAGGCGCTGGAGGTGATCGAGGCGCACGAACTGTTCGACGTGCCGTACGCCGACATCACCGTGATGGTGCACCCGCAGTCGGTGATCCACTCGATGGTGGAGTTCACCGACGGCTCCACCCTCGCCCAGGCCAGCCCGCCGGACATGCGGCTGCCGATCGCGCTGGGCATCGGCTGGCCGGACCGGGTCGCCGACGCCGCCGCCGCCGTCGACTGGACCAGGGCGCACACCTGGGAGTTCGCGCCGCTGGACGACTCGGCGTTCCCGGCCGTCGCGCTGGCCAAGGCCGCCGGCGAGGCCGGCCGCTGCCGCCCGGCGATCTACAACGCGGCGAACGAGGAGTGCGTGGCCGCCTTCGTGGCCGGCCGGCTGCCGTTCCTGGGCATCGTCGACACCCTCGAACGGGTCCTCGAGGAGGCTCCCGATTTCGGCGAACCAGGTACCGTCGAGGACGTGCTCGCGGCGGAGTCGTGGGCGCGCGCGCACGCGCAGGAGATCATCATCGCGGGTTCGGTGGAAGGAGCTTGATGGCGTACCTGCTCGGGGTGGTGCTCTTCGCCCTCGCCATCCTCATCTCGGTGAGCCTGCACGAGGCGGGCCACATGCTCACCGCCAAGGCGTTCGGCATGAAGGTCACCCGCTACTTCGTCGGCTTCGGCCCGACCCTCTGGTCGTTCAGGCGCGGCGAGACGGAGTACGGCGTCAAGGGCATCCCGCTCGGCGGCTTCTGCAAGATCGTCGGGATGACGCCGCAGGATGACGACGTCGACCCGGCGGACGAGCCGCGGGCCATGTGGCGCTTCCCGGTCTGGAAGCGGACGATCGTGATGTCCGCCGGCTCGATCACCCACTTCGCTCTGGCGCTGGTCGCGCTCTGGGTGATCGCGGTCACCGCCGGCCTGCCCAACCCCGACTTCCCGAGCAGCGAGGCCGAGATCCGCAAGGAGCCGGCCGTCATCCAGCTCTCCGAGTGCGTGGTGCCGGAGAACGCGGTCCGCCCGTGCACGCCCGCCGACGCGGCCAGCCCCGCCGCACAGGCGCAGCTGCGCGACGGCGACCGGATCACCGCGGTCAACGACACGCCGATCAACAACTACGGCGACCTGCTCACCACGCTGCGCACGCTCTCCCCGGGCGACACGGCGCGGATCGCGTACGTCCGGGACGGCCAGCCGGGCAGCACGGAGGCGGTGCTGGCGAAGACCCAGCGCCGGCCGCTGGACGACCCGAACGGCGCTGTCGGGGACGTGGCCGCGCTCGGCGTCGGCCTGATCCCCAGCACCCCCACCCGGACGACGTACGGGCCGGTCGCCGCGTTCGGGGCGACCGCCGACTTCACCGGCGACATGGCGGTCAACACGGTGCAGGCCCTGCAACGGATCCCGCAGAAGATCCCGGCCCTGTGGACGGCGATCACCGGCGGCGAGCGGGACGTGGACACCCCGATCAGCGTGGTCGGCGCCAGCCGGCTCGGCGGCGAGGCCGTGGAGAACAACGCCTGGCTGCTCTTCTTCATGCTGTTCGTCTCGCTGAACTTCTTCATCGGCGTGTTCAACCTGCTGCCGCTGCTGCCGCTGGACGGCGGGCACATCGCGATCGCCTGGTTCGAGCGGGCCCGCTCGTGGCTCTACGCCCGGATCGGCCGCCCCGACCCGGGCCGGGTCGACTACCTCAAGCTCATGCCCTTCACGTACGCGGTGATCCTGATCGGTGGCGCGTTCACGCTGCTGACCATCACGGCGGACGTCGTCAACCCGATCACGCTCTTCTCAAGGTGAGTGCCTGAAGTGACCGCTGTCAGTCTCGGTATCCCCGCCGTACCGCCCCCGCCGCTCGCGCCGCGCCGGGCCAGCCGCCAGATCATGGTCGGTTCGGTGCCGGTCGGCGGTGGCGCGCCGGTCTCCGTGCAGTCGATGACCACCACCCTCACCGCCGACGTCAACGCCACGCTCCAGCAGATCGCCGAGCTGACCGCGTCCGGCTGCCAGATCGTCCGGGTCGCCGTGCCCAGCCAGGACGACGTCGAGGCGCTGCCGGCGATCGCGAAGAAGTCGCAGATCCCGGTCATCGCCGACATCCACTTCCAGCCGAAGTACGTCTTCGCCGCGATCGACGCCGGCTGCGCCGCGGTCCGGGTGAACCCGGGCAATATCCGGCAGTTCGACGACAAGGTCAAGGAGATCGCCAAGGCGGCCGGCGACGCCGGGGTGCCGATCCGGATCGGCGTGAACGCCGGCTCGCTCGACAAGCGGCTGCTCGCCAAGTACGGCAAGGCCACCGCCGAGGCGCTGGTCGAGTCGGCGCTCTGGGAGTGCTCGCTCTTCGAGGAGCACGGCTTCCGGGACATCAAGATCTCGGTGAAGCACAACGACCCGGTGGTGATGATCCGGGCCTACCGCCTGCTCGCCGAGAAGTGCGACTACCCGCTGCACCTGGGCGTCACCGAGGCCGGCCCGGCCTTCCAGGGCACCATCAAGTCGGCGGTCGCCTTCGGCGCGCTGCTGGCCGAGGGGATCGGCGACACCATCCGGGTCTCGCTGTCGGCCCCGCCGGTGGAGGAGATCAAGGTCGGCGCGGCGATCCTGGAGTCGCTCGGGCTGCGCGAGCGGGGCCTGGAGATCGTCTCCTGCCCGTCCTGCGGCCGGGCCCAGGTGGACGTCTACAAGCTCGCCGAGGAGGTCACCGCCGGCCTGGAGGGGCTGCCGGTGCCGCTGCGGGTGGCCGTGATGGGCTGCGTGGTGAACGGCCCCGGTGAGGCCCGCGAGGCCGACCTGGGCGTGGCCTCCGGCAACGGCAAGGGCCAGATCTTCGTCAAGGGCAAGGTGGTCAAGACCGTGCCCGAGGCGCAGATCGTGGAGACGCTGATCGAGGAGGCGCTGCGCATCGCCGACGAGATGGGCGCCGAGCTGCCCGAGGAGCTGCGCGGGCTGCTTCCGGGGGCGACCGTCACCGTGCACTGAATTGTCCGTCCCGCCGGTGGGCGGGTGCGGGGTCACCGAAGGGGTGGCCGCTCCGTCGGGAGCGGCCACCCCTTCGCCGTACGCGGGGCCGGATGGTGGGAAGGCGGATGCAAACCGTACGTACGTCTTGTTAAGGTCCCGGGGTGCGATGCGATTCCTTCCTGCACCGGGCCCGGCCCGCGTCCTCGCCCTCGGCACCCTCGTCCGCACCACCGGGCGCGGCCTGTGGATGGTGGCCAGCGCGCTCTTCCTCACCCGCTCAGCCGGCCTGAGCGCCACGGAGGTCGGGCTCGGGCTGACCGTGTCGGCCCTGGTCGGCCTGCTGGCCAGCACCCCGGCCGGATACCTGGCCGACCGGCTCGGCCCCCGGGCCACCCAGATCGTCGCGCTGGTCGCGAGCGGCGCGCTGACCACCGCGCTGGTGGCCGTCGGATCGCTTCCCGCGTTCCTCGCCGTCGGCGCGGCCACCGCCGTCGCCGACGCCGTCGACCGGGGCGCCAAGGGCGCGCTCATCGCCGGCTCCGTCCCGGCCGACCAGCGCGTCCGCACCCGCGCCCACCTGCGGGCCACCACCAACGTCGGGATCTCGGTGGGCGCCGTGCTCGCCGGCTTCGCGCTGGCCGCCGACACCCGGGCGGCGTACGTGGCGCTGATCCTCACCACAGCGGTGACCTACCTGCTCGCCGCTGCCATCTTCACCCGGCTGCCGTACCTCCCGCCCACGCCCGCCCCCGTGC
>NZ_QGSW01000112.1:0-14509 GCF_003176715.1 Micromonospora sp. S4605 | reverse complement strand
AAAGGGCGACGGCCCGGTGGCGGGTGCCACCGGGCCGTCGCCCTCGTGCTGTTGGCCTTACTCGTCCGCGCCCGCGGCGGCGGTGCCGCCGAGGTCGGCCGGGACCGCGTCCGGCACGTCGACCGGCTTGTCGGCGCCCCGGAAGACGAGCTTGGACTTGTCGATGTTGCTCGGGTCGCCCTCGCAGTCCACCACCACGATCTGACCCGGGGTCAGCTCGTTGAAGAGGATCCGCTCGGAGAGGTTGTCCTCGATGTCGCGCTGGATCGTGCGACGCAGCGGACGCGCGCCGAGCACCGGGTCGAAGCCCTTCTTCGCCAGGTACTTCTTGGCGTTGTCGGTCAGCTCCAGACCCATGTCCTTGTTCCGCAGCTGGGTCTCGATCCGCGCGATCATGATGTCCACGATCGAGAGGATCTCGTTCTCCCGCAGCTGGTGGAAGACGATGGTGTCGTCGATCCGGTTCAGGAACTCAGGCCGGAAGTGCTGCTTGAGCTCGTCGTTGACCTTCTGCTTCATCCGGTCGTAGTTGGACTCGGAGTCCTCCGACGCCTGGAAGCCGAGCGACACCGCCTTGGCCACGTCACGCGTACCCAGGTTGGTGGTCAGGATGATGACCGTGTTCTTGAAGTCCACGATCCGACCCTGACCGTCGGTGAGCCGACCGTCCTCAAGGATCTGGAGCAGCGTGTTGAACACGTCCGGGTGGGCCTTCTCGATCTCGTCGAAGAGGACCACCGAGAACGGCCGACGCCGCACCTTCTCGGTCAGCTGCCCGCCCTCGTCGTAGCCGACGTAGCCGGGAGGAGCACCCACCAGCCGGGAGACCGTGTAGCGGTCGTGGAACTCGGACATGTCCAGCTGGATGAGGGCGTCCTCGCTGCCGAACAGGAACTCGGCCAGCGCCTTGGAGAGCTCGGTCTTACCGACGCCGGACGGGCCGGCGAAGATGAACGAGCCCGAGGGACGCTTCGGGTCCTTCAGCCCGGCGCGGGTACGCCGAATCGCCTTGGACACCGCCTTGACCGCGTCCTCCTGGCCGATGACGCGCTTGTGCAGCTCGTCCTCCATGCGCAGCAGGCGCGAGGTCTCCTCCTCGGTCAGCTTGTAGACCGGGATGCCGGTCCAGTTGCCGAGCACCTCGGCGATCTGCTCGTCGTCAACCTCGCTGACGACGTCCAGGTCACCGGCCTTCCACTCCTTCTCCCGCTGGGCCTTCTGGCCGAGGAGCTGCTTCTCCTTGTCGCGCAGCTGGGCGGCGCGCTCGAAGTCCTGCGCGTCGATCGCGGACTCCTTGTCGCGACGCACCTGGGCGATGCGCTCGTCGAAGTCGCGCAGGTCTGGCGGCGCGGTCATCCGGCGGATCCGCATCCGGGCACCGGCCTCGTCGATCAGGTCGATCGCCTTGTCCGGCAGGAAGCGGTCGGAGATGTAGCGGTCGGCCAGCGTCGCCGCCGCGACCAGGGCCGCGTCGGTGATGCTCACCCGGTGGTGCGCCTCGTAGCGGTCGCGCAGCCCCTTGAGGATCTCGATGGTGTGCGCCAGGGACGGCTCACCCACCTGGATCGGCTGGAACCGGCGCTCGAGGGCGGCGTCCTTCTCCAGGTGCTTGCGGTACTCGTCCAGCGTGGTGGCGCCGATGGTCTGCAGCTCGCCACGGGCCAGCATCGGCTTGAGGATGCTCGCCGCGTCGATCGCGCCCTCGGCGGCACCCGCACCCACCAGGGTGTGGATCTCGTCGATGAACAGGATGATGTCGCCCCGGGTGCGGATCTCCTTGAGCACCTTCTTGAGGCGCTCCTCGAAGTCACCGCGGTAGCGGGAACCGGCGACCAGGGCGCCGAGGTCGAGCGTGTAGAGCTGCTTGTCCTTCAGCGTCTCGGGCACCTCGCCCTTGATGATCTTCTGGGACAGCCCCTCCACCACGGCGGTCTTGCCGACGCCGGGCTCACCGATCAGGACCGGGTTGTTCTTGGTACGGCGGGAGAGCACCTGCATGACCCGCTCGATTTCCTTCTCGCGCCCGATGACCGGGTCGAGCTTGCCCTCGCGGGCGGCCTGGGTCAGGTTACGGCCGAACTGGTCCAGCACGAGGCTGGTCGACGGCGCGGCCTCACCCGGCGCGGCGCCCGCCGCGGCCGGCTCCTTGCCCTGGTAGCCGGAGAGCAGCTGGATCACCTGCTGGCGGACCCGGTTGAGGTCCGCGCCGAGCTTGACCAGCACCTGGGCGGCGACGCCCTCACCCTCGCGGATCAGACCGAGCAGGATGTGCTCCGTGCCGATGTAGTTGTGGCCGAGCTGCAGCGCCTCGCGCAGCGACAGCTCCAGCACCTTCTTGGCCCGCGGCGTGAACGGGATGTGCCCGCTCGGCGCCTGCTGGCCCTGGCCGATGATCTCCTCGACCTGCTGGCGGACGCCCTCGAGGGAGATGCCGAGGCTCTCCAGGGCCTTTGCCGCGACACCCTCACCCTCGTGGATCAGGCCCAGCAGGATGTGCTCCGTACCGATGTAGTTGTGGTTGAGCATCCGGGCCTCTTCCTGGGCCAGGACGACAACCCGTCGCGCTCGGTCGGTGAACCGCTCGAACATGCCCTCGTGCTCCTCACGTGCCGTGCGCCTTGATGGTCAAAGATCTTGGCGGGGCCGGTGCGCGAACGCCCGGGACGGGCGTCCTTGCCTCATTACTCTATCGCCGCGGACCGACTCAGCTGAGGTCGTGTGTCTCCGGCAGGAGCCGTGTACGCGTCGCTTTGCACAACCGTCCGCGCTCAGCGGGTGTTCCGGTACCCCGAGCGCTACGCGTAGAGCGAAATTCCGCCCGCCGGTCGGACAACGTCTGGAACGGCCCAGGCGGGGCCCGACGGCACCCGCACGGCCGGGAACGACGCCGGCGCGACCGGCGCATGGGGCCGCCCGACGGTCATCCACAAGCTGTGGAAAACTCCTCCACCGGCTGTGGACAACGCGAGTCCCCCCGGGATTCTTCCCCCCGTCCACCACGCGGCCGGACCACCGCGAGCACCCGCGCTACGTGGTCCACTCCAGGGCGCCGAATGCACCGGCGTGCCGTGGCCGCCCGGGATGACAGCGGCGTGCGGTGCCCGACCCGAAACGACCGGCCGGCGTGCCGTGGCCGCCATGTCCGGTCAAACGTGTGTGCGCCGATCCGGACGGGCGGCGTGCCGTGGCCGCGATGTCCGGTTCGGCGCACACACGTCCCCGGCGGCCCGGGAGGCGGGAAACCGGACCCCGGGGGCGGAAACGGCGACGCCGGCCCGGAGAAGTGCTCCGGCCCGGCGTCGGGTCGCCCGTCGGCGGCGCGTCAGCGCGTGGCGTGGTACTCGTCGACGATCTCCTGAGGGATCCGGCCCCGGTCGGAGATGTCCTTGCCGGCCTTCTTGGCCCAGGCCCGGATCGCCTTGTTTTGCTCCCGGTCGGCGGTGGCGCCGCCCCGGCCGCGGGCGGCCCGGCCGCCGACGACCACGCCGCCCCGGCCGACCTTGGTGCCCGCCCCGACGTACGGCGCGAATACCTCACGCAATTTCTCGGCGTTGGAACTCGACAGGTCGATCTCGTACTGAACGCCGTCGAGGGCGAACTTGACGGTCTCGTCAGCGTCCCCGCCGTCCAGGTCATCGACCAGCTTGTGAATGATCTGCTTGGCCACGTCCCACATTCCTTTCGAGCAGGGTGCACCTGCAAACTGCAAGAACAATAACCCGTACGACGCGCGCCGCGTCAATAGGATGCGGTATCGATCCGGTGGAGGGTTGTTGCGACTACTCCGGGCGCACCAACGGGAACAGGATCGTTTCCCGAATTCCCAGGCCGGTGAGCGCCATCAACAGCCGGTCGATTCCCATTCCCATACCCCCGGCCGGTGGCATTCCGTACTCCATCGCGCGGAGGAAGTCCTCGTCCAGCCGCATGGCCTCGTCGTCGCCCCGGGCGGCGAGCTGCGCCTGGGCCAGCAGCCGCTCCCGCTGCACCACCGGGTCGACCAGCTCCGAGTACGCGGTGCCCAGCTCGAAACCGAGCACGTAGAGGTCCCACTTCTCGGCCAGTCCCGGCTCGCTGCGGTGCGCGCGGGTCAGCGGGCTGGTCTCCACCGGGTAGTCCCGGACGAAGGTGGGCGCCTCCAGACCGGGGACCACCAGTTCCTCGAACAGCTCCTCGGCCAGCTTGCCGGGCCCCCACTTCGGGTCGACGGCGAGGTCGACCTTGTCGGCGTACTCGACCAGCCGGGCCCGTTCGGTGTGCACGGTCACCTCTTCGCCGAGCGCCTCGGAAAGCACCCCGTAGAGAGTCACCGAACGCCACTCGCCGCCCAGGTCGAACTCCCGGCCGTCGGCGTGGGTGACCAGCGTCGAGCCACTGACCGCGATCGCCGCCCGCTGGACGAGATTTCGGGTCAGCTCGGCCATCGTGTTGTAGTCGCCGTACGCCTGGTAGGTCTCCAGCATCGCGAACTCCGGCGAGTGCGAAGAGTCGACGCCCTCATTACGGAAGTTGCGGTTGATCTCGAAGACCCGCTCCACGCCGCCGACCACTGCACGCTTCAGAAACAGTTCCGGCGCGATTCGCAGATACAGATCGGTGTCGAGTGCATTGCTGTGGGTCACGAATGGGCGGGCCGCCGCGCCACCGTGCAGCAACTGCAGCATCGGCGTCTCCACCTCGATGAAACCCTGCTCGTGCAGCGAATCACGCAGACTGCGTACGGTGGCCGCCCGGGTGCGGACCATCTGGCGCGCCTGCGGGCGGACGATCAGGTCGACGTAGCGCTGCCGGACCCGGGCCTCCTCGCTCAGCGGCTTGTGCGCCACCGGCAGCGGGCGCAGCGCCTTGGCGGTGACCACCCACTGCTCGGCCAGCACCGACAACTCGCCCCGGCGGCTGGTGATCACCTCGCCGGTCACCCCGACGAGGTCGCCGAGGTCCACCAGGCGCTTCCAGTCCTCCAGCCGCTCCGGGCCGACCCGGTCGAGGGAGAGCATCGCCTGCAACTCGGTGCCGTCACCGTCGCGCAGGGTGGCGAAGCAGAGCTTGCCGGTGTTGCGTACGAAGATCACCCGACCGGTGACCGAGGCCCGGTCGCCGGTGGCGGTGTCGGTCGGCAGGTCGGCGTACTTCTCGCGGATCTCGGCCAGCGTGTGGGTGCGCGGGAATCCGACCGGGTACGGCTCGACGCCGTCGGCGAGCATCCGGTCCCGCTTCTCCCGGCGGACCTTCATCTGCTCGGGAAGGTCGTCGGCGGGGTCCACTGGCACGGGCTTCTGCTCGGTCACGGCACGCTTCCTCAAAGGGAGTTGTTCGGCGGGGTCAACCCCCGAGCGTACTCAAGCACCCAGTTGCCGGTTACCGGATAACCTGCCCGTCATGACCGACCCCACTCAGGCGCTCTCATTCGGGGCGGTGGCCGCCCACTACGACCGGTTCCGGCCCCGCTATCCGCGGGAGGCGGTCCGCTGGGCGCTCGCCGGCCTGGCCCCGTCCGCCCGGGTGGTGGACCTGGGCGCCGGCACCGGCATCCTCACCCGCGCGGTGCTGGCCCTCGGCCACCAGGTGGTGCCGGTCGAGCCCGACCCCGGGATGCGGGCCCAACTCGACGCCGCGACCCCGGGCACCGTCGCCCTGGCCGGCAGCGCGGAGTCCGTGCCACTGCCGGACGGCACGGCCGACGCGGTGATCGTCGGCCAGGCGTACCACTGGTTCGACCGGGAGCGGGCGCACGCCGAGATCGCCCGGGTGGTGCGGCCGGGGGGCGTCTTCGCGCCGATCTGGAACGTCCGGGACGAGAAGGTCGCCTGGGTGGCCGAGCTGAGCCGGATCGCCCACATCGGAGACAGCGCGGGGAACGTGATCGAGAAGTACGCCGACTTCGGCGCCGACTTCGGGCCGATCGAGCTGGGCCGGTTCGCGCACACGAGCACGCTCACCCCCGGCGAGGTGATCGAGCTGCTGCACACCCGCTCGTACTGGCTCACCGCACCGGCGAAGGAGCGCGGGAAGATCGACCGACAACTGCGTGACCTCTTCGCCAGCCACCCCGACCTGGCCGGGCGGGACACCGTCGAGCTGCCGTACCAGACCCTGGTGTTCCGGTCCCGACGGCGCTGAACCGGGGTCAGACGTTGCGGTCGTAGACCATCCGCAGGCCGATCAGGGTGATCATCGGTTCGTGGTGGGTGATCGTCCGGCACTCGTTGATCACCAGCGAGGCCAACCCGCCGGTGGCGATCACGGCCCGCACCTCGCCCAGTTCCTCGGTCATCCGCTCGACGATCCGGTCAACCTGGCCGGCGAAGCCGAAGTAGAGGCCGGACTGGAGGCACTCGACGGTGTTCTTGCCGATCACCGAGCGGGGCCGGGTGGCCTCGACCTTGCGCAGCTGGGCCGCGCGGGCGGCCAGCGCGTCGAAGGAGATCTCGATGCCGGGGGCGAAGGCGCCGCCGAGGAACTCGCCCCGGCCGCTGATCACGTCGAAGTTGGTGGTGGTGCCGAAGTCCACCACGATCGACGGCCCACCGTAGAGGGTGTAGGCGGCCAGGGTGTTGACCACCCGGTCGGCGCCCACCTCCTTCGGGTTGTCGATGGCGAGCTGCACCCCGGTCCGCACCCCGGGCTCGACGATCACACTCGGCAGGTCGGCGTAGTAGCGGGACAGCATGGTGCGCAGCGAGCGCAGCGCGGCCGGCACCGTCGAGCAGGCGGCCACCCCGGTGATCTCGACGGCGTCCCCGGCGAGCAGGCCCCGGAACTTCAGCCCCAACTCGTCCGCCGTCGAGCGCGCATCGGTCTTGATCCGCCAGGAGTGCACCAGCTTGTCGCCGTCGAAGGTCGCCAGCACGGTGTTGGTGTTTCCGATGTCGATGCAGAGCAGCACGCCCGAAGCCTAGACAACGCCGATACGGGCGGGCGCGCAGCGGCCGACGAACCGTATCCTGGACGGATCGCGGCATGAACATAGGTCTATCCACGGCGGGGCCGGACGGGGAGCGGACATGTCGGGGATCTGGTGGGCCCGCGGGCGCAACACGTTGCGCCGGCGCCGTCGGCATGTGCTGGTGCTGGCCGCGCTGACCGGTGGCGCGCTCTGGATGATCGTGCAGTCCTGGCGCTCCGGGCAGACCTTCCGCGGCGACCTCTACCTCAACATCGGCGCCGCCCTGATCATGACGCTGCTGACCTACGTGGTGCTCAACCCGCTCTTCCGCGAACTCCAGACGGTGAGCATCATCGAGCACCCCCGACTCGACCGGGACGCGCTGATCGAACGGGTGGCCAACTGCCGGGAAGCCGTGGCGATCCTGGAGACGTTCACCAGCATGCTGGAGGGGCCGTACACCAACCGGTTCCTCTCCGCGCTGCGGGTCGCGCTGGCCAACGGCGCGACGGTCCGGGTGCTGCTGCTCGACCCGGACTCGCCGGCGGTCCGGCTGCGGGCCGAGGAGCTGCGCCGCTCCGACGCGGCCATCGCGATCATGAACAACCTCTTCCACTTCGGCCGGCTCCAGCAGCAGCTGCCGCCGGCCTCCCGGTCCCGGCTTCGGGTACGCCTCTACAGCACCGCGCCGTCGGTGCAGATGTACCGCTGGGACGACAAGGCGTACATCTCGTTCTTCCCGGTCAGCGGCAAGACCTTCGACGCCCAGCAGATCGAGGCGTTCGTCAACACCCCGCTCGGCGAGTTCGTGGACGACCGGTTCACCGAGCTGTGGGAGACCGCCCCGGTGCGCGACCTCGACTCGTGCCTGAGCCTGCAACTCTGCCTGCGCCAGGACGGGCGGGACCTGGAGACCTGCGAGGCCCGCTACGTGCGGGTCGACGGCACCTGGTACATCGCCGGCAGCGACCTGGTCCGGAACGTGGCCCGGCACGGGCTGGCCGGGCTGAGCGTGGTGCTCCAGCGGCCGGAGGCCGCCGGCCAGACCTTCGCCCTGGGCGAGGCCGACGAGCTGGAGCCCGGCATCTACCACCGCGCGCTCCAGCTCTTCCGGGCCAAGTACGGCCTGGACCACCGGGACGACACCGAGAGCCAGGTGATCTTCAACCTGGTGGGGCCGGCCGCTCTGCCCACGCGGGCCGCTGCCTGAGCCGACCGGCGCGGCGACCCGATCCACCGCGCCGGCCCGCCCGTGCTGACCGCCCGGCGGCCGACGCCGCCGTCGGCCGGGCGTCACTCGGTGCGCAGGTCCATCGCGATGTCGAGGATCGGCGAGGAGTGGGTCAGCGCGCCGACCGAGAGGAAGTCGACGCCGGTCGCCGCGTACCGGGCGGCCACCGCCAGGGTCAGCCCACCGGTCGCCTCCAGCTCGGCCCGGTCGCCGACCGCGGCCACCACCTCGGTCAGCACCTCCGGCGTCATGTTGTCGCAGAGCAGGAAGTTCGCGCCGGCCTCGACCGCCTCCACCGCCTCGGCCAGCGTGGTCACCTCCACCTGCACCGGCACGTCCGGGAACGCCGCTCGGACCCGCCGGTACGCCGGGGTGATGCCGCCGGCCGCCAGCTTGTGGTTGTCCTTGATCATGGCGACGTCATGCAGCCCCATCCGCTTGTTCGTGCCGCCGCCGGCCCGGACCGCGTACTTCTCCAGGGCGCGCAGGCCCGGGGTGGTCTTGCGGGTGTCGAGCACCATCGCCTTGGTGCCGGCCAGCGCGTCCGCCCAGGCCCGGGTGTGGGTGGCCACCCCGGACATCCGGCAGAGCAGGTTGAGCGCGGTCCGCTCGGCGGTGAGCAGCAGCCGGGTCGGCCCGGTCACCGTGGCCAGCACGTCGCCGCGGGCCACCCGCGCGCCGTCCCGCGCGACCAGCGACACCTCGACCGTACGCGCGCCGCCGGTCACCTCGCCGACCAGCTCGAACACCGCGGCCGCCACGGCCAACCCGGCCACCACGCCGTCGGCGCGGGCCACCAGGTCGGCCGTGTCCATCTGCTCGACCGGGATGGTGGCGACGCTGGTGACGTCCAGGAAGTCCGGGCCCAGGTCCTCGACCAGGGCGTCCTCGACCACCCGGCGTACCCGGGCCGGGTCGAGCCCCGCCGCCCGCAACGCCCGCTCGGTCGACTCCGTCATCGCGTCTCCTCCCACTGCTGCGCCAACCGGCCCTGCGCCCCGATCGCGCCGACCAGGTGGCCCAGCCACCGCTCGTCGGTCGTCGGGAAGTCCTCCCGCCAGTGGCAACCCCGGGTCTCCCGGCGGGCGTACGCGGCGGCGACCAGCGTCGACGCCACCGTGACCAGGTTCGTCGCCTCCCAGTCGGCGGTGCGCGGGGTGCCCCGCCCGGAACCCAGGTCGCCCAGGGTCGCCGCGGTCTCCGCCAGCGTCGCGGCCGAGCGGAGCACGCCGGCGCCCTGGGTCATCGCCCGTTGCAGCACCGGGGTCGCCGCGGCCGGCACCACCCAGCCCGCGCCACCGACCCAGGCGCCGGTCGGCGCCGGCTGCGCCTGCTCGGGCAGGCCGGTGGCGATGTGCTCGGCGATCCGCCGGGAGAAGACCAGCCCCTCCAGCAGCGAGTTGCTGGCCAGCCGGTTCGCGCCGTGCACGCCGGTGCAGGCCACCTCGCCGCAGGCGTACAGGCCGGGGATGGAGGTACGGCCGCGCAGGTCGGTGCGGACGCCGCCGGAGGCGTAGTGCGCGGCCGGGGCGACCGGGATCAGATCGACCGCCGGGTCGACCCCGATGGCCAGGCAGGACGCCACGATGGTGGGGAACCGCTGGGCCAGCCAGTCCCCGCCGAGGTGCCGGGCGTCCAGGAAGACGTGGTCGGCGCCGGTGGCCAGCAGCACCCGGTGGATGCCCTTGGCCACCACGTCCCGGGGGGCCAGCTCGGCCAACTCGTGCTGGCCGACCATGAACCGCTTGCCGTCGGCGTCGACCAGGTGCGCGCCCTCGCCGCGCAGCGCCTCGGAGACCAGCGGCTGCTGGGCGTGCCCGGCGCCGGGCACCCGGGCCTGCTCCGGCACGATCAGCGCGGTCGGATGGAACTGGACGAACTCCACGTCGGTCACGGCCGCGCCGGCCCGCATGGCCAGCGCCACCCCGTCGCCGGTGGACACCGCGGGATTGGTGGTGGCCGCGAAGACCTGCCCCATCCCGCCGGTGGCCAGCACCACCGCCCGGGCCAGGATCGCGCCGACCCCGTCCTCGCTGCCCTCGCCGAGCACGTGCAGGGTGATCCCGCAGGCCGGACCGAGCCCGCCCGGGCCGTCGCCGGGCGCCCGGAGCAGGTCCAGCACCAGGGCGTGCTCGACCAGCCGGATCCACGGGTCGCGGCGCACCGCCGCGTGCAGCGCCCGCTGCACCTCGGCCCCGGTCGCGTCGCCACCGGCGTGCACGATCCGGTTGGCCCGGTGCCCGCCCTCGCGGGTCAGCATCAGCGAACCGTCCGGGTTGCGGTCGAACTCGGCGCCGATCCGCATCAGCTCACGCAGCCGGGTCGGCCCCTCCTCGACCAGCACCCGCACCGCGGCCGGGTCGCAGAGGCCGACCCCGGCGACCTCGGTGTCGGCGGCGTGCGCGGCCGGGGTGTCGTGCGGGTCGAGCACCGCGGCGATGCCGCCCTGCGCCCAGCGGGTCGATCCGTCGTCGATGTTGACCTTCGTGACCACGGTGACGTGCAGCCCCGCCTCCCGCAGGTGCAGCGCGGCGGTGAGCCCGGCCACCCCGGAGCCGACCACGATCACATCGGTGGTCTCCACCCAGCCGGGCGCGGGCGCGACCAGCAGCGACGGCAGGGCCGGCAGGTCGAGCGTCGGAAGGTCCATGCCCCCAGTCAACCCGAACGCCCTTCGCCCGGGGCGGCGGGGGCGGGACGAGTGGTTTGGGATACGCCGTCCTGCTACCGGGTGCGCACCGGCAGGCCGGCCGGACCGGCGCCCTTGAGCGAGCCGGTCACCGTACGGTCGCTGAGCCAGAGGTGGCAGCGGACCCCCCGGTCACCCACCCGCCACCGCCCGGCTCCCGGCGGGCGGACCACCACCCCGCTGCGGAAGCGCAGGTCCGCGTCGTCGGGCACGCCGACGTACCGGGCGAGGACCGAGCGGCAGCCGGCGTAGAGCGGCACCCAGTCGGCGTCCCGGCTCGGGTACGGCAGGTCCGGCGCCCGCCACACCCCGACGAACTCGGCGTCGTGGCGGGTGGCGCACTCCACCGGGAGCAGCGTCCCGACGGCCCCGCCCCGACCGCCGCGGGTCTGCTGGCAGCCCAGCCGCAGCCGGGACGCGCCCCGCAGCGCGTCGCGCAGGCTGCCGGTGCGGGTCACCACGGTGGCCGCCGCCTCGACCGTGGTCAGTTCGGTGAGGTCGCAGCGGAACCAGCGGGCGCCGGCCGCCCAGCCGGGCCCGGAGGGCACCGCCACCGCGAGCCGCAGCCGCCCGGCCCGCCACTCG
Source organism: Micromonospora sp. S4605 (assembly GCF_003176715.1). Lineage (NCBI taxonomy): Bacteria > Bacillati > Actinomycetota > Actinomycetes > Micromonosporales > Micromonosporaceae > Micromonospora > Micromonospora sp. S4605. The sequence goes on along the minus strand of NZ_QGSW01000112.1, from coordinate 3,118 downwards.
TCGCCGACGTACTCACTGGCCTTGCCGTCACACTCGGTGAACGCGCCGCGCAGCTCGGTCGAGCCGCTGGCCGGCGGGGTCGCCCGAGCGGCCGGGAACGCGCCGACGTGCACCGTTTCCACCCGGTGCGGGGCGGCGCAGTCCACCGGCTGGTACGCCGACAGCGGCACCACGTCGGTGAAGTCCGCCTCATGGCAGACTCCGGCGGCCGGGGTGAACGGCCCCGGGGCGGGCAGGGCGGCCCAGTCGTCGACCAGGTCGCCGTCCAGCCCTCCGGCGCCGCCACAGCCGGCCAGCAGGGCACCCGTGACGACCGCCGCGAGCAGGGTGGTCATCGCACGGCGCATCCGCGGCCTCCCCCAACCACCGACCGTCTTCCGACGGTGTGCTCAGGGTAACCAGGAAGGACCTGCCGGTGACAGACCGGAGGCGGGGTCGGAAACCTCCCGGCCGGCGGCGGGACGGCCGCGACCGCTCGGCTGACCGGAACGGCTCAGACGGCGGCGAACGGGCTGGGCACCGGGTCGCCGGCCATGCCCGGGGCCACCCCGGCCGGGTCGGCGCCCAGCTCGATCACCCGGTTGTCCGCGTCCACGTGCACCACCCGCGGCTGGTACGCGCGGGCCTCGGCGTCGTCCATCTGCCCGTACGAGATCAGGATGACCAGGTCGCCCGGGTGCACCAGGTGCGCGGCGGCACCGTTGATGCCGATCACGCCGCTGCCCCGCTCGCCGGGGATGACGTACGTCTCCAGCCGGGCGCCGTTGGTGATGTCCACGATCGCCACCTGCTCGCCGGGGAGCAGGTCCGCGGCGTCCAGCAGATCCTGGTCCACGGTCACCGAGCCGACGTAGTGCAGGTCGGCCTGGGTCACCGTGGCCCGGTGGATCTTCGACTTGAGCATGGTCCGCAGCATCGGGGTGCCTTTCACGCGTGCGTGGTGGGGTTCAGGGTCGCGGGGCGAGCCGGATCGCCGTGTTGTCGATCAGCCGGGTGTCGCCGACCCAGGCCGCGATGAGCAGCCGGGCCGGGCCGGCGACCGGTCCCGGCTCCAGGTCCGGGTCGGTGAGCACCAGGTAGTCCAGCCGTGCGCCGGGCGTACCGGCGCCGAAGCCGGCGTGCGCGGCGGCCAGCACCGCGCCGGCGTCCAGCCCGCGGTCGGCGGCCTCCGCGCCGGCCCGCAGCGCCGCCGAGAGGCTGAGCGCGGCCTGCCGCTCGGTCGGTGAGAGGTAGCGGTTGCGGCTGGACAGGGCCAGCCCGTCCGGCTCCCGTACGGTCGGCACGCCGACCACCTCGACCGGCACGTCGAGGTCGCGGGCCATCCGCCGCACCAGGGTCAGCTGCTGGTAGTCCTTCTCGCCGAAGAACGCCAGGTCGGGGCGGGTCAGCTGGAGCAGCTTCAGCACCACGGTGAGCACCCCGTGGAAGAAGCCGGGCCGGCTGTGCCCCTCCAGGTCCTCGCCGAGTTGGCCCGGGTTGACCCGGACCCGGGGCTGGCCGTCCGGGTACATCTCCGCCACCGAGGGCGCGAAGACCAGGTCGGCGCCGGCTCGCCGGCAGACCTCCAGGTCGGCATCGAGGGTACGCGGATAGCGGTCGAAGTCCTCGTTCGGGCCGAACTGCAGCGGGTTCACGAAGACGGTGACCAGCACATGGTCGGCCCGCTCCCGGGCGGCCCGCAGCAGCGTCTCGTGCCCCGAGTGCAGGGCGCCCATGGTCATCACCACACCCACGGTGCCCTTCAGCCCGCCGCGCGCCGCGGCCAGCTCGGCCCGGGTGTGCACCAGTTCCGTCACGCGACACCTCCGCCGGTCGTCACCCGCTCGCTCACCGTGCCGCTCGTTCCTCGCGACTGCGGGGCTCGCACACCCGGCTCACTCCTCGCGCTCACGCGGCGACCTCCCGCGCCGTATCGGCCAGCACGCCGAGCAGCGACTCCGCGTCGACCGGGCGCAGCCGGCCGGCCGCGATGGCCCGGTCCGCGGTACGCCGGGCCAGCGCCAGGTACGGCGCGACCGACTCCGGCGCGGTGGCGGCCAACCGGGCCAGGTGCCGCTCCACGGTGCCGGCGTCGCCCCGGGACACCGGGCCGGTCAGCGCGTCGTCGCCGAGCCGCAGCGCGTTCTCGAGCGCGGCCCGCAGCAGCGGGGCGAGCACCTTCTCCGGCTGGGCCACCCCGGCGTCGCGCAGCCGGTCGGCCGCCTCGTTGACCAGGGTCACCAGGTGGTTGGCGCCGTGCGCCAGCGCCGCGTGGTAGAGCGGCCGGTCCGCCTCGCCCACCCACTCGGGCACGCCGCCGAGGTCGGCGACCAGCCGGGCGGCCAGCGGGCGCAGCTCGGCCGGCGCGGTCACCCCGTACGAGATGCCGGCGAGCCGGCCGAGGTCGTCCGGCGTACCGGTGAAGGTCATCGCGGGGTGCAGGGCCAGCGGGCGGGCGCCCACGGCGGCGGCCGGCGCCAGCACGGCCAGCCCGTGCGCGCCGGAGGTGTGCGCGACCACCTGGCCGGGCCGGAGCGCGCCGCTGTCGGCCAGGCCGGCGACCACCCCGGCCAGCGCGTCGTCCGGGACGGCGAGCAGCAGCAGGTCGGTGGCCGCCCGGGCCACCGAGGTGGCGGAGCGGCGGGGAACGCCGGGGAGCAGCAGGGCCAGCCGGGCACGGCTGGCGCCGGAGACGCCGGCGGCGGCGACCACCCGGTGACCGGCGGCGGTCAGCGCCGCACCCAGCACGGCACCGACCCGGCCGGCGCCGATGACGCCGACGGTGAGGAAGCGGGGGGTGGTGGCCGGGGCGCCGGCAAGGGCGCCGCCCGACTGTGCGGCGGCCCCGCGCGGGGCGGCCGGACGCGGGCGCAGCGGTGCGCTCATGGCAACGATCCAGTCCTCGAGAAGGGGTACCGGTCGCCGCAAGTATGCGCCGGGGCAACGATGCCGAAACAGGATGTGTGAAAACCTTCACCAACCGGGCGACCAGCCCGCTCCGGTGGCGCGCCGCGCCCCGCTGTGCAGCGGTACCGACCGATGATCGTCTGACGCTCAGAAGGTGTCCGGACCCGGTTGCGACCTTCTCCCGATCAGAGGATCACGGCCGAGGTGGCGGGGGCAGGCGACGGAGGGGGTG
>NZ_QGSW01000034.1:0-14520 GCF_003176715.1 Micromonospora sp. S4605 | reverse complement strand
GGCCGGGCGCGCGTGGTCGGGCGGACCGGCACCGCCCGCCCGACCACGCCCGCCCGGCCGTCCTTTCCCACCCGGGCGGGCGTGGTCGCCGCGTCAGTAGCGCCAGGGGTGCCCCGTCTCCCGGTACTCCTCGACCGGCACCAGCGGCACGCCGGGTGCCATCCGGTCGACGTAGAGCCGCCCCTCCAGGTGGTCGATCTCGTGCGCGACGAGGCGGGCCATGCCGAACTCGTACGAGGTGATGATCCGGCTGCCGTCGTACTGGGCGTGCTCCACGTCGATCCGCAGCGACCGGGGCACCAGGCCACGATGGTCGAAGAAGGAGAGGCAGCCCTCGTACTGCTCGTCGGCGTCCGGGGCGGCGTCGACCACCCGGGGGTTGAGCAGCACGACCGGCTCGGCGGTGCGGTCCGGCGGCCGGACCACCGCGGCGGCCAAGCCGATGCCGAGCTGCGGCGCGGCGATGCCGACCCCCTTGCTGAACGGGTGCAGCTCGTCCAGGCGGACCAGCACCGAGCAGAGCCGGTCGACCACGCTGCGGGCCACCTGCTCGTCGCGGGGCAGATCGAACGGGCGGGCCGGCTGGCGGAGCAGGTCGGCGCCGCGTTGCACGATGCCGATGCCGCGCATCCGGTCGCTGGGCCGGATCCGGCCGCCGTCCGGCTCGGGCTCCGGCCGGCCGCGGAACCGCCACTGCATCCGGTAGCGGGCGTTCAGCGGCGGGTCGTCGGTGGCCCAGTCGAACAGCGCCCGGTCGCCGGCGTCGTGCCGGATCACCGCTGTACGCAGCGGGCCCTCCTCCGCCGAGAGCGAGGTCTCCACGCCCCAGACCTGCGGGTCGAGCCCCGCCGGCAGGTCCAGGCGTACGGCGAGGTGCCGGGTGGGCAGCCGGACCGCCCGCTGGAACCAGGGGCCCCACTTGTCCTGCCCGACGTGGTACGCGTACTCGATGGTGGCCCGGTCGCCGGGGTAGAGCGGGAACCGCCGTTCGGCGTTCTCGAAGAGCAGCCAGATTTCCTTGAAGGCGTCCCGGTCGTGCTTGGCCCGCCAGTGCATCGCCTCGCGCTCGCCGCCGTCCTCCCGGTACGCCCGCAGTTGCAGCTCGGCGAAGGTGAGCGGGTGTTCCCGGTGGTGCCGGTTGGACCGGCCGGGGTCGTTCGGGTAGCGGTCGACGGCGACCCGGACCAGGTACCGGGTGACCGGTTCGGTGCCCGCGTTGTAGAGCTCCCGGCGGATGACGCAGCGGTAGCCGTCGTCGGTGTGGGTGAGGGTGGCCAGTTCCCGCTCGACCACCAGGCCGGTGCCCGGCGGCAGCCACTGGCCGGGCAGCGGGGGATCGCGGTGCCCCTTCTCGGCGCGCGCGTGGCGGAGGTCGTCGTACTCCCGGAAGCGCTGCCAGATCGCGCCGCTGGCCTCCAGCACCGCCTCCGCGCGGCGCGCGAAGTCCTCGGTGGGCCGGTGTCGGCGGCCTTCGACGTGGCTGACGTAGGACGGGTCGAACCCCATCAGGGTGGCGAGCTGTTTCTTGGACAGCCCCCGCCCGGTTCGCTGCCGCGCGAGTTCGGCGGCGAAGGAGTCGGCAGCCCGATCGAGCGGTGAGGTCGTCATCAGCTTCCTCGTGGCCGGGAGTATCAGTTTCACGTTCCGTGGCCGGGCAGATACGAAACTGCCACCTTGCCGACACGAGGCTTGACTGTCCAGCGACGTCTGTCGATACTGTGCGCTCGCCGTCGGCATCAGCGGCGTTTTTCGTCCCGACCGCCGGGTAGTAGGCCGACGCCGACCGGAGTGACCGGGGCCTCCCCCCACCGACCCAGGTGAGGCTTCCCTTAGCGCCCGAGGCGTGGTTAGGCTAGCCTTAGCTCAGCAGGGGCGCTTCGGACGGGGGACGATTCGGATGACAGCGGTGATGCCGGGGCGCCAGGTCGCCACCGCACCGCTCGCGCCGGTCACCGCCACCCTGCGGGCCATGTTCGGCACCGACGACGTGCCCGGCCTGATGCCCGGCCTGCTGGTCACCGACGAGTACGGCTGGAGCCCGGCCACCACCCTGGTCGACGGCAGCCGGCTGTCCGAGTTCCTGCACGCCGCCACGCTGCGCTGGGGCGGCACCCCGCACGCCTGCGCCGCACTGGCCTGGAAGTCGTACAGCTACTGGACCGCGCTGCCGGTGGTGCTCGGCTGGGCGTCCGCCCGGCGGGTGCCGCTGTTCGACCCGGCCGACGTGCTGATCCACTTCGAGGACCACCGCCCGCTGCTCACCCTGGGCCTGCGCCGCTCGACCACCGTCGCGGTGCTGCCCGGCGACCCGCTGTCGGTCTCCGGCCTGCCCGAGGTGCGGGTGATGGCCGGCGAGGCGGAGCTGCTCGGCGCGCTGCGCGCCTCCCTGCTCGACGCCCACCTGGCCCCGATGATCGAGGCGATCCAGGCCGAGGTGCGGATCGGCACCCGGACCCTGCTCGGGTCGGTCGCCTCCGGCATCGCGCACGGCATCCTGCGGGCCGCCGACGGGCTGCCCGGCTCCTCCGTCGAGACCATCGACACCCTGCTCACCGCGCTCGACCTGCGCGACCTGGTGGAGCTGGTGCCCGGCCCGGCGGGCGAGCCGACGGTGCAGCGGCGCACCTGCTGCCTGGCCTTCACCCTGCCGAAGCCGAAGATCTGCCAGGGCTGCTGCGTCCGCCAGTCCTGACCCTGATCGCCGACGTCACGCGGGCGGTCAGTCGGTGAGCGCGCGCACGTCCCAGACCCAGACGCCGCCAATGCGCCCCGGCCGGATCCCGGTCAGCTCGATCATCCCCCGGCGCAGCGCGACGGACTGCGGGTGCGGGCCGAGGATCACCACGCCCGCCCGCCAGTACCGCAGGTCGTCGACCGCGTCCACCCGCGCCTGCGGGGTGATCGGCGGCACCGCGCCGGTGCTCTGGATGATGTCGAAGAAGCTGCTGGTCGGCCGGGGTGGGGCGGTGAACAGGGCCGCTCCGCGCTCCGGGCTGTCCGGGCGGGTGTCCGGCCCGAGGAAGTAGCCCCGCGCGATCGGCATCTCCAGCCGGGTCATCGCGGACCAGCGCAGCGGTTCGGCGTAGGTGCTGTCCGGCAGCGGCAGCGTCACCACACTCCGGCCGCCGGCCACGTACGGCCGCCACGCCCCGGAGGTGACGAAGGTGGGCACCGCGTCGAGCCGTTCCGCCGGCAGCGGGGTGGGCAGCAGCGGGAGCAGGGCCATGGTCAGCACGGTGGCGGTGGCGAACCGGAGCTGCGGCCGGGCGGTGGGGAACCGGGCGGCGAGCGTACGGACGCACTCCGCGCCGTACGCGAGCAGCAACCCGATCACCGGGGTGAGCGCCAGCGACCACCGGGTCGGCACCACCGAGTGCAGGATCGGCAGGTTCTCCAGCGCCGCCCACGGGCCCGGGATGCCGGTCTCCCGGCCGTTGAAGCGGATCTCCCGACCGAGCGAGAGCAGGCCGAGGAGGAGCCCCAGCGCGGCCAGGCCGAGCACCACCACGTTACGCCGCAGCCACCAGACCAGCGCCACCACCAGCACCGCCAGCGGCCAGCCGAAGAAGGCGTTCTCCTCGGTCGGGTTCCGGGCCAGCCCGGCCGCGCTGCGCTCGTCGCCGGCCAGCGATTCCCGGGAGAAGGCGACGAACGACACCAGGTCGGTGGAGTAGCCCCGGATCAGCCGGGACAGCCCCTGGTAGGCGCCGGGACCGAAGAGCTGCACGTAGAGCGGGTACGCCAGGACCACCGCGCTGGCCGCGGCGGCCACGCCCAGCCCGGCGAGGAAGGGGCGGGCGCGCCGGCGCAGGGCGGGCCGGCCGAGGGCGAGCGCGGCGACCACCACGCCCAGGCCGATCGCGGTCATCAGCAGGATCTCGAGGTTGAGGAAGGACTGCCAGACGATCACCAGCGCGAGCAGCAGCCCGTTGCGCAGCCAGCGGCCGGGCTCGGCCAGCCGTACGGTGCGCCAGACGATCAGCGGAACGACGAACTGGGACACGATGTTCGGGTGGGCGTTGGCGTGCGACACCATCGCCGGTGCGTACGCACAGAAGGCGGCGCCCAGCCAGGCCGGCCCGCGGGCACCGACGAGCACCCGGGAGAGGACGAAGTACCAGGCGGTGGCCGTGGCGATCATGCCGGCGGTGAGGAAGAGCAGGAATGCGGCGCGCGGGCCGAGCAGGACGGTGACCGGTGTCATTGGCAATGAAACGGATAATACCGACGTATTTGCCATCAAATTGACGCCGTCCGGGACGTTCATCCGGTCGGAGAAGAACGGATAGGCAAAATCGGTCACGACCCGCGCGCCGTGCGCCATCATCCACTCGAACTGCGCCTGGTCCGACGGGTTGTCCCGGATGCCCTGGCGCGGGTCGAGCCAGAGTCGCGCGGTGATCCAGAACGCCAGCGCGACGAAGCTCAGCACCGCCGCCAGGTCGACCCACCACCCGTTCCGGAGGCGTACGCCCCGGTCGGGCCCGCCCTCCGGCGGCCCGGGCGAGGGCTCGCCGGCGGGGAGGTCCGATTCGGGAGTAGTCATGACAATTCGGAGCGTAGCCACGAGAAGGTGGCACCGTGACATGTTTCGGGGTACTGCACTACCATGTGCCGGGTTCGCCGCCCGGCGATCACGCGTCCGACCCCCGACCATATTTCGGCCACCACGGTGCCCCGATTCATCCGCCCCCTGCGCGGGTGATTCACTCTGTCGGTTCAGGCGCGGGTCGAGTCATATCGTGAGGAATCGACGCATGGCAGAAATCACCGGGGATCAGCGCGTCCAGTCCGAGGTCCTGGAGGGCCTCGCGACCGCCGTCAATCACCGTCGCTGGTTCGTCGAGCTGGCCCTGCCGTACCTCGGTGACAACCCGATCGAGATCGGCAGCGGCCTGGGCGACTACGCCCTGGAGTGGGCCACCCGGCTACCCCGGTTCACCGCCACCGAGGCCGACCCGGACCGGCTGGTCTCGCTCAAGGAGCGCCTCGCCGAGCAGCCGACCATCGAGGTCCGGCAGATGCTGCTGCCGCACTCCGAGCGGGGTGACTACAGCGCGGCCGTGTCGTACAACGTGCTGGAGCACATCGAGGACCACGTGGGCGCGCTGCGCAGCATGCGCGACCTGGTCCGCCCCGGCGGGGCGGTGATCATCATCGTGCCCGCGTTCCAGTTCGCGATGAGCCCGGCGGACATCGCCACCGGTCACGTCCGGCGCTACACCAGGAAGACGCTGGCCGCGGCGATGACCGAGGCCGGTCTCGAGGTCGAGACGATCCACTACGCGAACGCGCTCGGCCTGATCGGCTACTTCATGGCCACCAAGGTCTTCCGTTTGATGCCGAAGGAGGGCCCGATGGTGAAGGTCTACGACACCCTCGTGCTGCCCGCCACCAAGGCCGCCGAGCAGCTGGTCCGCCCACCCTTCGGCCAGTCCGTCTTCGCCGTAGCCCGCGTCCCCGCCTGACCCCGGACCGGACCCGGATCCGGCCCGTCGATCATGAAGTTGTTGCCCGCCGGATCGGCGTGTCGCGGCAACAACTTCATGATCGACGAGGTCAGGGGTTACTGCTTGACCTGGTAGGTGGGGCGGGTTACGGCGCGGGCGAGGGTGTGGAAGGTGAGGTTGAAGCCGACGTAGGCGGGGGAGGCGTCGGGGGCCAGGTCGAGGCGGTCGACGTCGAGCGCGTGCACCGCGAAGACGTAGCGGTGTGGGCGGTCGCCGGCCGGCGGCGCGGCCCCGCCGTAGCCCCGCTCGCCGTAGTCGTTGCGTACGGTGAACGCGCCGCCGAGATCCGCCTCGGCGACCCCGCGCGGCAGCGACGTCACGTCGGCCGGCAGGTTGACCAGCACCCAGTGCCAGAACCCGCTGCCGGTCGGCGCGTCCGGGTCGAAGCAGGTCACCACGAAGCCCCGGGTCTCCGCCGGGAAGCCGGACCAGGCGAGCTGCGGCGAGAGGTTGTCACCCCCGACGCTGCCGTGCGCGAAGGTGACGTCCATCGGCTCGCCGTTCTGCACGTCGTCACTGGTGAGGGTGAACGACGAGACGGTCGGCAGCAGCTCGTACGGGTCCGGGGCGATCGGTCGTTCCAGGGTCATCGAACGGGTCCTTCCGGTGAACGGTTTCCTGCCCTTTCTTACCCCGCCGTCGCCCGAGGATCGACCGGAAGCTCCCGTTGTCCGGCCGATCCGCCGGTCCGGGTGGGTCCGTTGCCGGGAACAATCCTCCTCGGGAGGACCACCCCTTGACTTCCATCTGGCGTGACTTCTGCAAGGCCCTCGTCGCCGCGGTCCGCCGCCCCGACGAGGCGGCGCTGCGCGCCGAGCGCGGGCGCGCGGTGCGGCGGCTCGCCGAGCAGAAGGTCCACGAGCAGGAACGGTGGCGCGCCGGACCGGATGTGCGGCGGCCGGAGGCAGCGGACGAGGACTGAGGGTTCGCCACGCATCTGCCGTGTTCCATGAGCCGTTACCCTCGCAGGATGGCCCTCGACCTGTTCGCCGGAATACCCGTCAGCGACTACGCCGCCGCGCTGGCCTGGTACGAGCGGCTGTTCGGTTCCCCGCCCGCCTTCCTCCCCAACGACCACGAGGCGGTGTGGGGGCTCGCCGAACACCGGTGGGTGTACATCGAACAGCACCCCGACCGGGCCGGGCACGCCATGCACACCGTCTTCGTCGACGACCTCGACACCCTGCTGGCCGAGACGGCCGAGCGGGGCATCGAGCCGGCCAAGCGGGAGACGTACGCCAACGGCGTCCGGAAGGCCATCTACGTCGATCCCGACGGGAACGAGATCGGCTTCGGCGGCGCGCCGCTCTGACCGGCACCCCAGCCGACCGCCGGACCGATCCGGCGCAGGCGGGACGGCACAGGAGACCACCCCGACCCGTTCGCGCTGCCCAGGGGCGCGGTCTCGGGGGACCCGGGGCTACGGCCCGACGACGACGTTCGCGAGCGGCTCGCCCGCCGCGTATCGCCGGACCTGGTCGACCAGCAGCCGGCGGGCCCGGGGCGCCAACGCGGCGGTCAGGCCGCCGACGTGCGGGCTGATCAGCACGTTCGGCGCGGACCAGAGCGGGTGGTCGGCGGGCAGCGGCTCGGGTTCGGTGACGTCCAGGGCAGCGTGCAGCCGGCCCGCGTCGAGTTCGGCGAGCAGCGCAGCGGTGTCCACCACCCGCCCCCGCGCCACGTTCACCAGCAGGGCGCCGTCGGCCATCCGGGCGAGGAAGTCCTTGTCCACCAGGCCATCGGTCTCCGGGGTCAGCGGCATCGCCAGGATGACGACGTCCGCTCGCGGCAACAGCTCCGGAAGTTCGGAAACCGGCCGCACGCCGGGGCGGGCGCTCCGGGCCACCCGGCTGATCTCCACCTCGAACCCGGCGAGCCGGCGCTCGATCGCGGCGCCGATCGAGCCGTACCCGACGATCAGCACCCGCGCGTCGGCCAGCCCGGCCGACCAACCGGAGGCCCAGCGGCCCTCGGCCTGTGCCCGGACGAAGTCCGGCAGCCGGCGTCGGGCGGCGAGGGTGAGCGCCAGCGCCAGCTCGGCGGTGGCCGCGTCGTGCACGCCCCGGCCGTTGGCCAGCGTCAGGCCGGGCCGCAGGTACGGCAGGACGTGGTCGTAGCCGGCGGTCACCGTCTGTACCACCTTGAGCCGGGGCATCCGGGCGATCGGCTCGCAGAAGCGCGGATCGATGATCCCGTACGGCACCGCGTAGAACTCGACGTCGTCCAGGTGGCCGGGCACGGGTTGGGTGCCGTCGTACAGCGCGACGTCCAGCTCGCCGAGCTCGGTCACCGCGTCGGGGTGAGGGATCAAGTAGCGCACAGTGACGATCATGCTAGATCCCGAGCGGAACGCGGTGCGACCCGGCCATGGACACGCCCCTGACCGGCATTCGCGCCGGCCAGGGAACGTGGGAGCGGAGGGTGCGGGATTCCGGTCGCGAGCGTGGCCGCAGGGCGTCGTCGGCGAGTCAGCGCGGTGATCGGTCCTCCGGGGTGTCGGTGGTCTCGACCCGCGCGATGAGCAGCTTCAGGCGCCCGATCTCCTCGGCGAGCGCGGTGTTGCCGGCGGCGGTGAGCGTGATCCAGGTCCGGCCGCGCCGGCCGGCGTAGCCCTTTTCGACCTGGACCAGACCGGCGTTCTCCAGCACGCTCAGGTGCTGGGAGAGGTTGCCGGCGGTCAGCTTCAGCTGGGTGCGCAGGTAGCCGAACTCGACCCGGCGGGCCTCGTGCGCGATGGTGAGGATGCCGAGCCGGACCCGCTGGTGCACCACGTCGTCCAGGCCGGTGACCGGATGCGGGAATTCGGTCTCGTCCGGCTCCGGGATCTCGGCGGGGCCGGTCACCGGGGCCGCCGCAGCCGTTGCGCCAGCGCGAAGCCGGCGCTGCCCAGCAACAGCACGCCGCCGTTGATGACCAGCTGGGGGATGAACCAGGTGTGCGGGCCCCAGTGCGCGCCCCAGCCGAAGTTGATCGGCACCAGCACCACCGTCAGGTACCCGATGGTGAACAGCAGCAGCGCGACGTGCCGTTCCAGCCAGGCCAGCAAGAGCAGGGCCAACGCGATCGCGCCGGGCGGGTCGAGCAGGCGGAACAGGAACTGGGCGACGGCGGACGGCTCCTCCGGGTGGGCCAGCGGATTGAGGCGCACCCACACCGCCGCGAAGGCGAAGCCCAGCCCGACGAGCGCGACGCCGGTGACCGCGTACGGCAGCACCCGGGCGTCCACGCCCCGGGCCCGGGCCACCCGCAGGTATCCGCCGGCGATCACCGCGTACGCCAGGACCAGCGCCGCCAGCCAGTAGAACGTGACGGTCTGGAACCAGACCCGGCACACCTGGCCGTCGTCGACCGCGTGGCAGTCGTCGACGACCCGGCCGTACCGGTACGCCGGGATCGCCCCGAAGATCACCAGGGCCAGCACCAGCAGCGGCAGCCACGTGACCCGCTGGTCAAGACGAACCCGGCGCGCGAGGTCGCGCGCATCAGCCAACAGCCGGCGGGGATCGCCGCCGGCAGGTACCGAATCAGTGGTCATGCCAATAGGTTTGCATAACAAACCGATTGGCGCTAGTAGAACATCGGCGTGTGGTCTGGATCGGGCCAGCCGGCCCCGACTGCGTGTCGTTGCCGGTCCACGCCTCGCGCATCGACGGCCAGGATGCGGGGGCGCGACAGCGGATGAAGGAAGGGCTGGGCATTGAAAAACGCCCCCTGGCCGGCGTTCTCGCTGGTCAGTGGGCGTTCGGAGGTTCCGGGAAGCGGAGGGTGTGGGATTCGAACCCACGAAGGACATCGCTGCCCTTACCGGTTTTCAAGACCAGCGCCATCGGCCACTAGGCGAACCCTCCCGGGCCACGGACCCGACGGGGTACGCGGCCGTGCCTAGTCTGCCACGGCTGCCGTCCGGGCGAGCGGGCACGCCAGCCGGACTGGGATGATCGACGCCGTGTGGCAGAGCCCGACCGTCGTGCTGATCACCGGAATCATGGCCGCCGGCAAGTCCACTGTGGCCGAGGGCCTGGCCCGCCGGCTGCCCCGCGCGGTGCACCTGCGCGGCGACGTCTTCCGGCGGATGGTGGTCAGCGGCCGGGCCGAGATGACCGCCCAGCCGTCCGACGAGGCGTACCGGCAGTTGCGGCTGCGCTACGACCTGGCCGCCGCGGCGGCCGACCGCTACGCCGCCGCCGGTTTCACCGTGGTGCTCCAGGACGTCGTGATCGGCGCCGACCTGCCGGCGATGGTCGACCGGATCCGGCACCGGCCGCTGGCCGTCGTGGTGCTTGCACCCCGGCCGGAGGTGGTCGCCGCCCGCGAGCGGGACCGCCCCAAGCAGGGGTACGGAGACTGGCCGGTCGCCGACCTCGACGCCGACCTACGGACACAGACGCCTCGGATCGGGCTCTGGCTGGACACCTCGGCGCAGACCCCGGAGCAGACGGTGGACGAGATCCTGGCCCGGGCGTGGACCGACGGCCGGGTGGGGTAGACACGACACATGCGCGCGATCACGATCCCGGAACCCGGTGGACCCGAGGCACTGGTCTGGAGCGAGGTCCCCGACCCCGAGCCCGGCCCGGGCGAGGTGGTGGTGGACGTGCGGGCCAGCGCGGTCAACCGGGCGGATCTGCTGCAACGGCAGGGGCACTACCCACCGCCGCCCGGCGCGTCCGCGTACCCCGGTCTGGAGTGCGCCGGGGTGATCGGCGCGCTCGGTCCCGACGTGACCGGGTGGCGGGTCGGCCAGGAGGTCTGCGCCCTGCTGGCCGGCGGCGGGTACGCGGAGCGGGTCGCCGTGCCGGCCGGCCAGCTGCTGCCGGTGCCGGCCGGGGTCGACCCGGTCGACGCCGCCGCGCTGCCCGAGGTGGCCTGCACGGTCTGGTCGAACGTGGTGCGGCTGGCCGGGCTCGGCGCGGGCGAGACGCTGCTGGTGCACGGCGGGGGCAGCGGCATCGGCACCTTCGCCATCCAGCTCGGGGCGGCGCTGGGCGCGACCGTGGTGGTGACCGCCCGGAAGACCAAGCACCAGGTGCTGCGCGAGCTGGGTGCCGCGCACACGGTCGACTACCGGGAGCAGGATTTCGTCGAGGAGGTCCGGCGGGTCACCGAGGGCCGGGGCGCGGACGTCATTCTCGACATCATGGGCGCCTCCTACCTGGGCCGGAACGTGGCGGCGCTGGCCACCGGCGGCCGGCTGGTGGTGATCGGCATGCAGGGCGGGCGCAAGGGCGAACTGGACCTCGGCGCGCTGCTGGCCAAGCGGGGCACGGTGGCGGCGACGGCGCTGCGGTCCCGGCCGGTCGCGGAGAAAGCGGAGATCGTCCGCGGGGTCCGCGAACAGGTCTGGCCGCTGATCGAGGCGGGCCGGATCCGGCCGATCGTGGACCGCCGGCTGCCGATGAGTCGGGCCGTCGAGGCGCACCAGCTCTGCGAGACCAGCGAGCACGTGGGCAAGGTCCTGCTCACCACGGGATGACGCGCGGCGGCTTGTCCGGCGCCGCGCGTGCCGGAGCAGGCGATCCGGACGCCCGGCACCGAACCGGGGGCCGGATCGGCCGCCCGGACAGGCCGGCATCGCGCGCCTGCCGGGTCGGCCGCCGGACGGGGCAGGATCAGGCCGGAGCCGGCTCGGCGGCCGGACGGGGCAGCATCAGGCGCGGGCCGGGACCCTCACCGGCCAGCGCGTCGCTGGGGTTGCTGAGGGTGCAGCGCTGCAACGACAGGCAGCCGCAGCCGATGCAGCTGTCGAGGTCGTCGCGGAGCTTGGTCAGCAGCCGGATCTTCTCGTCCAGCCGCTCCCGCCAGACGGTGGAGAGCCGCGACCAGTCGTCAGCGGTGGGCGTACGCGAGGCGGGCAGTGACTCCAGCGCGGCCCGGATCTCGTCCAGCGAGATGCCGACCTGCTGGGAGATCCGGATGAAGGCCACCCGGCGCAGCTCGCTGCGGGCGTACCGGCGCTGGTTGCCGCCGGTGCGTTCGGCCCGGATCAGCCCGAGCCGCTCGTAGTAGCGCAGCGCCGAGGGCGCCACCCCGCTGCGGTCGGAGAGCTGGCCGATGGTCAGAGACTCGTGCATCACGTCGCCTTGAGTTGAAGTCCACTTCAACTTGCAGGCTATCCGCATGACCACGATGACCGCCAGTACGGGCCGGGCCGGCGCCCCGCCCGGGCCACGGCTCCCCGCGCCGGTGGCTCCGCTGCTCGACCGGATCCGGGCCGGCCGCGAGTTCGGCGCCAACGTCTACTCCACGGTCGACGTGCTCTGGGTGCTCTACGACCGGATCCTCCGGATCACCCCGGCCACCGTCGACGACCCGGAACGGGACCGCTTCCTGCTCTCCAAGGGCCACGCCGTGGCCGGTTACTACGCGGTGCTCGCCGCCAAGGGCTTCGTCCCGCTCGACTGGCTCGACGACCAGGGCGGACCGGCCAGCCGGCTCGGCGACCACCCGGACCGGCTCCTGGTGCCCGGCGTGGAGATCGGCTCCGGCTCGCTCGGTCACGGCCTCGGGCTCGGCGTGGGCACCGCGCTCGGGCTGCGCGCCCAGGGCCTGCTCACGCCCCGGGTCTACGTGCTGCTCGGCGACGCGGAACTGGACGAGGGCTCCAACCACGAGGCGATCGCGTACGCCGGGGCGACCGGACTGGGCAACCTGACCGCCGTCGTGGTGGACAACTCCTCGGCCACCCACGGCTGGCCGGGCGGCGCGGCGGCCCGGTTCACCGTGAACGGCTGGACCGCCGCCACCGTCGACGGACGCGACCACGACGCCCTGCACACCGCCCTGACCGGGCAGGACAACCACCGGCCGCACGTCGTCGTCGCGGCCGTCGACTCCGGGGAGTGACCATGCGGGACAGCTTCGTCGACACCACCACCGCGCTGCTGGCCGAGGATCCGCGTACCGCGCTGGTGCTCGCCGACATCTCCGCCGCCGCGTTCACCCCGGCCGCCCGGCGGCACCCGGACCGGGTGCTCAACGTCGGGATCCGGGAACAACTGATGGTCGGCGTGGCCGGCGGGCTGGCGCTGACCGGGCTGCGGCCGATCGTGCACAGCTACGCGCCGTTCCTCGTCGAGCGGGCGTACGAGCAGCTCAAGCTGGACCTGGACCACCAGGGGGCGAGCGCCGTGCTGGTCAGCGTCGGCGCGTCGTACGACCGGGCGGCCGCCGGGCGCACCCACCTCGCCCCGGCCGACGTGTCGCTGATCGACACGCTGCACGACTGGACCGTGCACGTTCCCGGACACCCGGGCGAGGTGCCGGCACTGCTGCGGGCTGCGGTGGCCGCCGACGGGTCGGCGTACCTGCGCCTCTCCACGCTGCACAACGACCGGCCGCGCCCCGGCGACGGCACGCTCGACCTGGTCCGGGACGCCGGCCCGGGCGCGCCGCTGCTGGTCGCGGTCGGGCCGGTGCTGGACGCCGCGCTCGCCGCGGTGGCGGACCTGGGGGTCTCGGTGGCGTACACCCACCGACCCCGGCCGTTCGACGTCGCGGGGCTGCGGGCGCTGGCCGGCACCGAGGTGATCCTGGTCGAGCCCTACCTGGCCGGGACGTCGGCTCGGGTGGTGTCGGCGGCGCTGGCCGACCGGCCGCACCGGCTGCTCGCGCTCGGGGTGGCTCGGCAGGAGCTGCGCCGCTACGGCTCGCCCGAGGACCACACCCGCTGGCACGGGCTGGACGCGGCGGGGCTGCGCCGCTCGGTGAGCGAGTTCCTGGCGCCGGCCCTCACGCCGGCCGGCCGCTGAGCGGCCACGCGGAGCAGGCCCACCCGAGGGGCGGGCTGAGCGTTCAGGCAGGGGATGGCCCGCCCCCGGGCCGGGTGGCCACGCGGAGCGGCCCGCCCCACCGGCGGGCCGGGAAGTCAGCGGGTCGGGGTGCCGGCGGGGCGGCGGCGGGTGCGCTCGCGGCCGAGGATCCAGAGCGCCTCGACCCCGTCCTTCCAGGTGATCTTCTTGCCCTCCTCGCGACCGCGGGCGCGGTAGCTGATCGGCACCTCGTACGGCCGGATCCGGCGGCGCAGCAGCTTGCCGGTCACCTCGGCCTCCATCCCGAAGCCCCGGGAGCGGATGTCGAGCGAGCGGTAGAGCGCCACCGGCATCAACTTGAAGCAGGTCTCCAGGTCGCCGATGTAGGAGTTGAACAACACGTTCGCCGCCATCGTGACGCCCTTGTTGCCCATCACGTACCAGAAGCTGTAGGCGCTGTGGCTGCCGAAGGTCCGATTGCCGTAGACCACCGTGGCCCGGCCGTCGAGCACCGGGTCGAGCAGCTTGGGGATGTCCTGCGGGTCGTACTCCAGGTCGGCGTCGAGGATGACCATGTAGTCGCCCTCGGCGTTGTCGACGGCGGTCTTGATGGCCGCGCCCTTGCCCGCGTTGCGTGGGTGGGTGACGACCCGCAGCCGCGCGTCGTCGGCGCGGCCGAGGATCTCACCGGTGCCGTCCCGGCTGCCGTCGTCGACCACGACCAGCTCGATCTCGCACGGGTAATCGACCGCCAATGCCTGCTTCAGGGCATCCGCGATGCGTTCTTCCTCGTTGTAGACCGGCATGAGGATCGAGAGCTTCACGGGAATCTCCACGGTGGCGACAATATGTCGGGCCTAGCCTAGCCTGGCAGGTCAGCGCGGTGGTGGCCGCCACCGCGGGCGTCGGCCACCGCGGCGGGCGGCCGATGGTGTTTACTTCCGGCCATGTCGGCAGCCGGCTACCCGCTCGCCCTGGCCCCCGTCGCCGCGCTTCTTCTGCTGACCGTCACACTGCGACCGGCCGCGCCGGGCACCGTGGCGCCGCTGCGGTTGGCCGTCGTCCGGGCCGCCCTGGTGACCGGTGCCTACGCGGTGCTCACGGTGGAACTGCTCGGCGCGCTGCGGCTGCTCACCGTGCCCGCGTTCGCGGTCGCCTGGCTGCTCTTCCTGGCCGCCGCGGGCGCGGCCGCGAGCTGGCGCCGCCGCCGGGACGCGGACCCGGCCGGCGCGGTCGCCGCCGCCCGGCCCGGTGCGCTGGTC
>NZ_QGSW01000217.1:0-14731 GCF_003176715.1 Micromonospora sp. S4605 | reverse complement strand
GAGCTGCCCCGCTTCCCCCTGCCCACCGCGGAGCTGGCCGCCGGCTCGCTGCTCGCGCCGCTGCCCGGCACGGTGACCCGCGTGCACGTCGAGGTCGGCCGGCGGGTCGCCGCCGGCGACCTGCTGCTCACCCTGGAAGCGATGAAGCTCGAACACCCCGTGCTCGCCCCGACCGACGGCGTGGTGGCGGACCTGCCGGTGCCCGCCGGCGGCCAGGTCGACACCGGCGCCGTGCTGGCCGTGGTCGACCCCGATCTGGAGGCCCCGCGATGAACTTCGACCTCACCCCCGAGCAGGAACAGTTGCGCGACGCCGTCCGGGCGCTCGGCCGCAGGTACGGTCATTCCTATTTCGTTGCGAAAGCGAAATCGGGGGAACACACCACCGAGCTTTGGCACGAGGCCGGCCGGCTCGGCTACCTCGGCGTCAACATCCCCACCGAGTACGGCGGTGGCGGTGGCGGCATCACCGAACTGGCCCTGGTCTGCGAGGAACTGGCCGCCGCCGGCTGCCCGCTGCTGCTGCTGGTGGTCTCCCCCGCCATCGCGGCCACCGTGATCACCCGGCACGGCACCGACGAGCAGCGCAAGCGGTACCTGCCCGGGCTCGCCGACGGCTCGCAGAAGATCGTCTTCGCGATCACCGAACCGGAGGCCGGCTCGAACTTCCACCGGCTCGGCACGGTGGCCCGGCGCGACGGCGACGACTGGCTGCTCTCCGGCCGCAAGTGCTACATCTCCGGCGTCGACGAGGCCGGGCACGTCCTGGTGGTGGCCCGCACCGAGGACGCGGCGAGCGGGAAGCTCAAGCCGGTGCTGTTCGTCGTGCCGACCGACGCGCCCGGGCTGACCTGGTCCAAGCTGGACATGGAGATCCTCTCCCCGGAGAACCAGTTCCTGCTCTACCTGGACGACGTGCGGCTGCCCGCCGACGCGCTGGTCGGCCAGTCGCTCGACGCCGGCCTGCCGGCGCTCTTCTCCGGGCTCAACCCGGAGCGGATCACGGTCGCCGCGATGGGCGCCGGCACCGGCCGGTACGCCATCGAGCGCGCGTCGGAGTACACCGCCAGCCGCAAGGTGTGGGGTGGCCGGAGCATCGGCTCGCACCAGGGGGTGTCGCACCCGCTGGCGCACGCGGCGGTGCAGGTGGAACTGGCCCGGCTGATGATCTACAAGGCGGCCAGCCTCTACGACGCCGGGCGCGACCTGGAGGCCGGGGTGGCCGGCAACATGGCCAAGTACGCCACCGGCGAGGCCGCCGCGCTGGCCGTGGACACCGCCGTCCAGGTGCACGGCGGCGCCGGCATGACCACCGAGTACGGCGTGGCCACCCTGCTCGGCGCGGTCCGGGCCGGCCGGATCGCCCCGGTCAGCCGGGAGATGATCCTCAACTTCGTCGCCCAGCACGTCCTCGGCCAGGACAAGTCCTACTAGCGGCGCCCCGGTTAGATCTTGGAGGGGAACGGCCCCTGGAGGGGCCGAAATCCTCCAAGATCTGCAGCCGACCGGCCTCAGCGGCAGGCGGCGTCGATGCGGTGGACCGGGCGGACCCGCCGGCCCAGCCCCTCCAGCAGCGAGTCCTCCACGTGGAAGTCGTGGATCCGCAGCCGGTGCCGGGGCAGCTCCTCCTCGCTCGGGCAGAGCACCTGCGCGCGTACCTGGTCGACCGGCACGTACCGGACGCCGCCCTGCTCCTGGAGGATCACCATGTTCACGTCGTCGGTGGTCACCACGTGCCCGCGGACGTCCTCGGTGGCGCCGGACTCGCTGCCGACGGTGGTCACGGTGAGCGGGAGCACCGGCGTGCTGATCACCGGCAGCGCCGCCCACACCAGCATGGCCAGCACCGCGGCCTGGGTGACCGAGGCGAGCGGCCGGATCACCGCCCCGGGCAGCGGCCCCGCGATCGCGAGCGCCAGCAGCGGCGGTACGACGAGCAGCAGCACCGGCAGCGGTTCGCCCTGCCCCCAGGCGTCCCGCAGGGTCGGCAGCAACAGCCAGAGATAGCCGCCGAGCAGGGCCGCGATGATCAGCACACGCGGGACGGGCCGCTCGTGCAGCCGCTCGGGGGTGAACTGGAAGGCGGCGGCCGCCGCCGGCACCAGCAGCGGCAGGTAGAGCAGCGGCCAGGTGACCAGGGCGAGCAGGAAGCTCGCCGCGACGAACCAGGCCGGGGTGATCTCCGCCCAGCGGGCGAAGAGCGGGCGGCGCCGGCCGCCCGGTGGCAGCCGGTCCGCGCTGGCGCCCAGCACGGCGCCGAGGGCGAAGACGGCGACCAGGGCGGTGGAGAGCAGCCGCGCCGCGGTGGTGAGGAACCCGGCCAGCAGGTTGACCGGCCCCACGTTCGCCACCAGCAGCAGGGTGGTCTGCAACTCGCCGCCGGCCTCCACCCCGAGCCGGAGCACGGAGAAGACCGCCGGCACGCCGACCACCGCGGTCCAGAACGACTGGCTGGCGCGGGCCCGCCGCTCCGCCGGGTCGAGCCCGGCCGGGTCGAGCCGGACCGGTTCCTTGGCGGGCTGCCCGGGCGGCGCCCCGTCCGGCGGCGCGCCCGGTGGGGTGGGATCACGGGGCACGGGGACCGGACCGCCGGCGTCCGGGCCGCCGGTGGCGGTGGCCGGCGCCGCGCTCATCGCCGTGGCGCCTTGTCGTCGAAGTCGACCAGGTTCGGCACGTCGAGTGGCTGCGGTTGCCGCTTCTCCGCCCGCAACCACGGGCCCAACGTCCGGTTGTACGCGGTCAGCCATGGGCTGGTCTGCCCGTCCCGCCCCTGCTGGTAGCTCTTCTGCAGGAAAAACGCGACCAGGTCGCGCAACGCGGGGTCGCCGATCGGCACGCCGACGCCGAGCAGTTCGCTGGTGCCGAAGGGCATGTCGACGATCTCGAACTCGGTGGGGTAGGTGGCCAGGAAGCCGGCGAGGATGGCCTCGTCGGAGCTGACCGCGTCGTAGCGGCCGGCCCGGATGCCCGCGACGCAGTCGCCCACGTCCTTCACCACCAGCGCCTTGACCTGGTGTTTCTCCAGCTCGGCCTCGGTGGTGGAGCCGCCGCTGGTGCAGATCTTGTACTTCGGGTCGCGGAGGTCCTCGATGGTGCGGATCCGGCCCTTCAGCCGGGTCGGGACCATCACCTCCTGGGTGGTGACGAAGTACGGCCCGGCGAAGCTGACCAGCTTCTTGCGCTCCTCGGTGATGGAGAAGCTGGAGACCACCAGGTCGACGACACCACCCTGCAGGGCCGGGATGCGGTCCTCGGTGGAGACCGGGACGAACTCCACCCGTTGGTCGCCCTCGTAACCGAGCGAGGCGGCGATGTAGCGGGCGATCTCGACGTCGAAGCCGGTGTGCACGCCGTTGCGCAACTCGCCCATCAGCGGCTCGTTGGTGGCCACCCCGATCCGCAACGTGGGCTGGCCCCAGATGTGCGTCTCGCGCAGCTTCTCCTGCACCGACGGCAGGTCCGGCTCCTGCCGGCTGTCGCAGCCGGCCGCCGCCGCCAGGGTCAGGGTCAGCGCCACGGCCAGCGTGGTGGCGATCGAGCGCACCCGGGAGCCGGTGGAGTATGCGTTCATCGGAACCTCGCTGCGGAACGGAGCGGGCGGGACACCGAGGGTAGCGGCAGTCATCCACATGTGACGGACGACACCCGGGTGGGCCGGGGTACGGCGGGCGCCCGATCGCCCGCCGCACCCCGGGTCTCTCAGCGGACGGTGCGCGGGCCGACCGCCGGCAGCGATGCGTTCACCGGCGGAGTCGTCGTGGCATGTGGACGCCTCCCGGTGGACGACGGGACGGGTCGAACCGAGCCCGACCCCCCGTCACTCTAGAGACGTCGGGCTATGAATGCGCACCACGAAACGGCAACGAAGCCAACTTTCAGCGGAGCCGGTGTAACGAATCCGCCGCGATCGGCGCTGTCGGCCCCCCGCTCGGGATGCCGGTAGCCAGCCGCAGCCGGTCAGTCGACCTCGGCGAACCAGGCCGGCACCGGCCCGGACGACGACCCGTCCGCCGGGAAGTCCGGGACGTACGAGTCGACCACCCGCCAACCACCGGCGTCGTCGTCGAGCAGCAGGAAGGCGTCGATCTCGCTGAACGGCGCGCCGATCCCGTACACCTCGCCACCGTCCACGGTGGCCTTCGGCAGCGCGCAGACGCCGCGCGCACCCGGCTCGACGACGGCGCAGCGACCGACGTACTTGACGTCCGGGCCGTACCGCTCGGCGACGAACCTGGCGATGGCCTGGTCGATGCTGAGCGATGCCGCGCTCGGCGCGGCGCTCGACGGCGCGCCGGTGGCCGGCGCACTGGCGGCCGAGGGCGTCACCGCCGGCGTCGACCCGTCACCGCAGGCGGCCAGCAGGCCCACCACCAGCGGTACCGCGACGATCCGACCGAGGCGGGTCACAGCGCTCCTCATGATCGGCGGAAGAGTTCTCAGTGGATGGTAGCCGCCCCCATCCCCGCCACCCGGCGGCAGTGGTTGACAGGCGGCCCGGCGGAGACATGCTGGACGGATGAGGTTGCCAGGTCCGGACGCGCGGACGGTGGCGGCGGTCGCCGCGACGGTCGCCGTCGCGCTGCTGGTGACGCTGGTCCTCTGGCGCCGGCAGGATCTCGTCGGGGTGGTGCTGGCGCTGCTCTGCGTCCTCTCCGCCACCGTCGCGGGAGTGTCGGTGGCCGCCGTACGGCAGCGCGACGACGCCGAGCCCGACGCCGCCACGCAGGCGGGGCAGCCGGTGGACGGGTTGTCCGGCATCGACGCGGACACCCTGGAGACGCTGGACAACCTGGACGCGGTGCGGGCGATGCGGGAGCGGCACCGGGACCGGTTCAGCGACCGGTGAGGGTGGGCGCGGCGAGCGCGTCCAGTCCCCGCCCGGCCAGGCAGCGGTAGGTGCGGTCGGCACCGGCCCCGGCCGGCGGCAGCACCTCCAGGTTCCACCCCGCCGGCTGGGCGATCCCGCTGGTCAGCCGGAAGGTGGTCTCGTTGCACACCCGGCGGACCGCCGGGTCCGCGCTGATCTCGGCGTACCCGGCGCCGACCAGGGTGGCCGGCAGGTCGCCCTGGGCGTAGCTCTCCCAGGTGTGCTGGCCGTCGCAGGGCACCCGGTCGGCCGCGGCGCGCTGGCCGCGTACCTGCACCGGGCCGAAGCACTCCAGCTCGGCGCCGCAGCGCGCGCCGTCGGGCAGTTCGGCCGCGCCGTCCGCACAGCCGGGCAACGCGGCGGGGGTGGCCGCCGCCGTCTCCACCGTCGGGGACGGGATCGGTGCGGGCGCGCCGCCGGCGACCCACGCCCCAGCGGTGGCCGAGCCGGCCAGGGCGAGCACCCCGGCGCCGCCGAGGAACCAGCGCCGCCGCCAGCGACGGCCGGTGGTGGGCACGGTCGGGTGGGCGTCGTCCACCGGTCCGCGGGGGGCGGGCCGGCTGGACCGGCCGGCCGGGTACGGGCCGGTCGGGGCGGGACCGCCGGCGAGCGGGACGCCGGTGGCGGACGCGCCGCCGGCCGGGGTGCCGGTGGACTCCAGCGGCAGGCCGGCGAGCAGGCCGCGCAGGTCGGCGGCGGAGGGCCGGTCGGCCGGGTCGTTGGCCATCCCGGCGCGGAGCACGTCGACCATCGCCTCGGGCACGCCCGGCAGGCCGGGGATCGGCTGGTGGAACATCTCCAGCACGGTGACCAGGCTGGGGTTCCGCTCGGACTGCCAGCGGGGCGGCCGGCCGTGCATCACCGCGTAGAGGGTGGCGCAGAGGGCGTAGACGTCGACCGCCGGTGACGGCGGGCTGTGGTTGAACATCTCCGGTGGCGCGTACGCCGGGGTGAGCACTTCCAGCGCCACCGACGCGTCCCGCATCTCGCCGAGCACGGCCAGCCCGAAGTCGGCCAGCACCGCCGAGTTGAAGTGCGAGTAGAGGATGTTCGCCGGCTTCACGTCGCGGTGCAGCACACCGGCCGCGTGCGAGTGGGCGATCGCGTCGGCGATCTTGACCCCGAGGTCGCGGGCCTCCACCGGGCCCAGCGGCGAGGTCCGCATCCGTTCGGCGTACGACCCGTCGCAGAGCTCCATGATCAGGTAAGGGTGCTGGTCGACGGTGACCCCGACGTCGAAGAGGTCGACCACGTGCGGGTGCGACGACATCCGGCCGGCGGCCCGCGCCTCACGCAGGAACCGCGCCTGGTCCCGCTCGCTGTCCAGCGTCCGGTTCTCCACCTTGACCGCCACCTCGCGGCCGACCGAGATCTGGGTGGCCCGGTAGACGGTCGCGTACCCGCCCCTGGCAAATACCCGTAAATCAGTCAGACCAGGCACGAGGGGCGTCGGCAGGGCGCCGGGCGGGGTGTCGGTCACGGCTCGAAAATACCCAACCGGGCGGGGCGCTCAGTGCACCGCGTCCGTGGCCGGCGCGGCCTCGGCGGGCACGGACGGCTCGGCGGCGCCCGACCGGCGAGCGTCCCACCAGAGCCCGACGGCCGTCGCCACCGCTCCCGCACCCTCCCAGGCGGCCACCCCGAAGAACCGCCCCGGGGCGATGTCGGCCAGCACGGCGATGCTGAAGACGGTGAAGGTGACCAGCCGGAAGAACACCGTGAACCGGTAGAACGCGCGCCACTCGGTGGCGGTGGCGAGCAGGTAGTAGACCCCCATGTTGAACGAGGCCATCGACGAGGCCATCAGGAAGGTGCCGGTGTGGTCACCGGCCGCCCGCTGCGCCGGCACCTCGAAGCCGAGCATCCGCAGCAGCGCCTCCGGCCAGAGCAGCCCGACCGCGCCCATGAGCAGCGCCAGCGCGCCGAACACCGCGATCGTCCAGCCGGCGCCCGAACGCGGCAGCCTCATGACGGCCCTCCCCAAGCCAGGTACGGCCGCCACTGTGGACGCCGCATCGACCTGACAGGTTATGCGGCCGGTTCCCCCGGGCACATCGGCGGAACCGCCACAATCTCCCAGCCCACCGGGCCGCCTTCGGAGCGTGTCGATCCCGCCGCGCAGCGCGGCGTCAGCCGACGCCGAGGCGGGCGAGGAGCGCGTCGGCGGCGGCCCGCTCGCTGCGCTGCTCCGTGGCGTACGCCAGCCGCACCGCCTCCTCGGCGCAGGCCAGCGCCTCCGCCGGCCGGCCGCAGGCGGCCAGCGCCTCGGCCAGCACGCTCGCCGCGACCACCTGGCTGCGCACGTCCTCCGCCGGGGCGGCGACCGCCCGCCGCGCCCAGTCCAGCGCCTGTTCCCGCTGCCCGTGGGCGAGCAGCGCGGAGGCGTACCGGGCCATCGTCTGGCGGCGCGAGAAGAGCAGCGACGGGCTGTTCGCGGCGGCGGTGGCGACCGGGGCGAGCAGCCCGACCGCGGTGGCCGGATCGCCGGCCGCCAGCCGGGCCATGGCCAGCAGCACCCGCGGGCCCACCTGCGCGGGCGCCTGCGGGTTGTGCGGCTCGACGGCGGTCAGCACCGCCCGGGCGTCCCGCTCGGCGGCGGCCCCGTCGCCCAGGTCGAGCGCCACGAACCCGCGCAGCGTGCCGGCCATCCCGGTGAGCAGCGGGTGCGACGTCCGGTGGGCGTACGACAGCGCGTCGGTGAACAGGTCGGCGGCGTGCTCCGGCTCGCCCAGTCCCCGGGCCACCACACCCCGGACGACCAGCGCGAACCCGCGTCCCCAGTCGTCGGAGGCGGCGGCGAAGTCCCGGTACGCCCGGCGCGCCTCCCGGTCCGCGTCGGCCAGCTCGCCGAGTTCCGCGGTGGCGAACGCCTCGACCGCGCGGAGGGTGCCGACCGCCCACGCCTCGCCGACCCGCTCGCCGAACGGCAGGAAGACCCGCGCCAACCGGTCCGCCTCGCGGAGCCGGCCGGCGAGCAGCCGCGCGAACGCGGTGGTGCCGCGCAGCCAGGCCCGCCCGTACGGGTCCTTCAGCTCGGCGAACAGCCGGGCGGCCCGGCCGAGCACCGCGTCCGCGCCGGCGAAGTCGCCCCGGGTGGTGGTCACCCAGGCCAGGTTCTGCAACGACCAGGCCTGCCCCCGGCGGTCGCCCACCGCCCGGCTGACCTGGTACGAGGCGGCGAGCCGGCTGCTCGCCTGACCCAGTCGCCCGGCGATGAAGTCGGCCATCCCCAGCCGGCGCATCGCCGACGCGCGCAACGCGGGCAGGTCGGCGGCGGTGGCCACCTGCAACGCCTCGTGCCAGCAGGCCGCCGCCCGCGCCTGGTCGCCCATGGTCTGGTGCGCCTGACCGGCGAGCAGCAGCGCGCTGGCCCGGACCCCCGCCTCGTCGCCGGCGTTCGCGGCGATCTTCTCGGCGTAGGCGAGCGCGTCGGCGGGCCGGCCGACCTGCAGCAGCGCCCGAGCGTGCACCACCCGGTCGGCCGCCGGCACGCCGTCGCGGCCGAGTTCGGCGGCGCGGTCGGCGTACTCCACGGCCATCGCCGGCTCGCCGACGTGCAGGGACCGGCGGGCGGACCGGCCGAGCGCGGCGACGCCGAGCGGCACCACCGCGCGGGCCGGCGCGTCCGGTCGCAGCCCGACGGCGTCGGCCAACGCGGCGGCCCGCTCCACGTGTTCGGCCACGAAGTCGTCGCGGGCCGACTCGGTGAACCCGCCCGGCGGCGTCGACCCGTCGGCCGGTGGGCGGCTCGCCCAGCGGGCCAGCGCGGCGTGCCGCTCGGCCAGCTCGGCCTTGCTCACCCCGGCGTACGCGGCCTCCCGCATCAGCGGGGTGGCGAAGGCGTATCCGGTGCGGGTGCGGTGCAGCATCCGCCGTTGCAGCAGCTCCTCGACGGCCCGCTCCAGCTCGACCGCGGCCACCGCCGCCGGCCGGCCGGCCAGCCCGGCGCGCTGTTCGCGCAGCGCCTCCAGCGCGCCCTCCGGCACGGTGTCGCCCACCACCGCGGCGTCCCGCAGCACCGAACGCGCCTCGGCCGGCAGCGCGTCGATCCGGGCGGCCAGCACGGCGGCCAGGTCGCGGGAGAGCAGCCGGCTGCCCAGCGAGCCGGGCACCAGCCGCCAGCGCCCCGGGTTCGGCGCGCTCCGGTCGGCCATTGCGGTCAGCGCCCCGCGCTCCATCAGCAGGGTGACCAGCTCGGCCAGGTAGAACGGGTTGCCCTGAGCGGTGGCGAGCAGCCGGTCGGCGTCCGCCTGGGGCAGCTTGCCGCCGCCCAGGTAGCTGGTGAGCAGCCGGGCCGCGTCGGCGCCGCGCAACGGCGGCAGCACGTGCACCTCGGCGTCGGCCACCCGGGTCAGCGCGCCCGCCGTCCGCACCAGCTCCGGCCGGCCCAGCAGCAGCACCAGCACCGGCCCGGTGAGCCGGGACAGGGTGACTCCGAGGGACCGGATGGTCTCGGCGGTGGCGTCGTGCAGATCGTCCACGACGATCACCAGCGGCGCCTCCTGGGCCAGCGCGCTGAGCAGGTCGGCGACCGCGTTCGGCACCGCGTCCGCGTCGGCGGGCGGCTGGGTGGCGCCCCACTCGCCCTGGTCGGTCGGCCCGCCGGCGGGCAGTTCGGCGTAGCCGAGCAGGGCCAGCAACTGGTCGCTGGCGATCGGCACCGGTTCGCCGGTGCGGCCGAGCCGCTGCCCGAGCCGGCGCAGCCGCTCCTCCACCGCCGGCCGGGTGACAGCGGTGGCCGCGTCGCCGGGCAGGCCGACGGCGGCCCGGACCAGGTCGGCCAGCGGGGCGAGCCGGCGCCGCTCACCGAAGGCGGCGCAGCGCACCGAGAGCACCCGGGCGCCGGTGTGCGCGGCGTACCGGCCGGCGCCCACGTCGTAGCCCGCCGCGAGGCGTTCCACCTCGGCGGCGAACCGGGACTTGCCGATCCCCGCCTCGGCGGTCATCAGCAGCACCCGGGGCTCGCTCCGGTCGATCACCTCGGCGAGCCGGCCGGCGACCCGGCCGATCTCGGTCTCCCGGCCCACGAACGGCGCCTCGTCGCCGAGGCCGGACCGGGTGCCCGGGGCGTCCAGGAGACCAAGCAGCTCGTACGCCTCGACCGGCTCCCGCTTGCCCTTGAGCCGCAGCGGCCGCAGCGCCCGCCAGGAGGCGACGTGCCGGGTGGCGGCGGAGGTGCGCGCCCCGGCGTAGATCGCGCCCACGGCGGCGGCGTCGGCGAGCCGGGCGGCGGTGTTCACGGTGTCGCCGATGACCGTGTACTCGATCGCTGCCTGGATCCCGGCGATCACGTCGCCGGTGTTGAGGCCGACCCGCAGGCCGAGCGGGGCGCCGCCGCCGCGCTCGTCGTCCAGCACCCGGCGGACCGCGCGCTGCATGGACAGCGCGGCGCGGACCGCCCGCTCGGCGTCGTCCTCGTGCGCCACCGGCGCGCCGAAGACCGCCATGATGCCGTCGCCGGTCAGCTTGTCGACGTGCCCGCCGAAGGTCTTCACCGCGCCGGCCAGCGCGGCCAGCACCCGGTCGGTGACCGCGCCGACCCGCTCCGGGTCGAGGTCCTCCGACCAGGAGGTGAAGTCGGACAGGTCGCCGAAGAGCACGGTGACCACCCGGCGCTCGGCCGCCGGCAGCGTCGCGGCGGCCGGCAGGGCCGCCCCGCAGTTGTGGCAGAACCGCGCGCCGGGTACGGCGACGGTTCCGCACACCGGGCAGGTCACGCTTGCTCCAACCCGCTCACCCCGGGGTCGGATTCCCCGGTGTCGACCCCGAGGTGTTCCAGCTGGGCCCGGACCGACCACTCGGCGGCCCACCACAGCGACCGGTCCACGTCCGCGTAGACCACGGCGACCACCTCGGCCGGGGTGCGGGCGCCCGCGTCGACCGCGGCCCGGACCTGGTCGAGCCGGGCGCGGCGGTGCGCGAGGTAGAACTCGGCGGCGGCGCCGCAGTCGGCCAGCGCCGGGCCGTGCCCGGGCAGCGCCGGGATCCCCCGGTACGTGCTGAGCAGCTCCAGGCTGGTCAGGTAGTCCCCGAGGTGCCCGTCCGGGTGGGCCACCACGGTGGTGCCCCGACCCAGGATGGTGTCGCCGGTGAGGACCACCCGCTCGTCGGCGTGCTCGGCCAGGAAGCAGACCGAGTCGCCGGTGTGGCCGGGGGTGGGCAGCAGCCGGAGGTCCAGGCCGGCGCCGTCGATCCGGTCGCCCGGCCCGGCCAACGGCGGCCCGTCGAGGGTGTGCGCCGGGTCGGCGGCCCGGACCGGCACCCCGCCGAGCAGCTCGGCCAGCCGACGGGCCCCGTCGGTGTGGTCGCCGTGCCCGTGCGTGATCAGCACGAACGCGACCGGGCCGTGCGCCGCGATCCGGGACAGGTGCTCCTCGTCGGCCGGGCCGGGGTCGACCACCACCGCGCGCTCCGCGCCCGGCGCCCGCAGCAGCCAGGTGTTGGTGCCGTCGAGCGTCATCGGCCCCGGGTTCGGGGCACGCAGCAGCGTCACCCAGTCCGGCAGCTCGTCCGCGAGGGCGGCCGCCGGCGCCGTGAAGTGCCCGGTCATGGCTGCGATCGTACGGCCCCGGCCGCAACTCCCCGCGATCTTGCGTGATCGGCCCGGGATACCTGCCGCTTCACGGCTTTTGCCCTGGCCGGGCGTGCAGGATCGCGGGGAGCGTGGCGGGTCAGGCGACCTCGACGATGACCTCGACCTCGACCGGGGCGTCGAGCGGCAGCTCGGCGACGCCGACCGCGCTGCGGGCGTGCCGGCCGGCCTCGCCGAAGACCGCGCCGAACAGGTCGGAGGCGCCGTTGATGACGCCCGGCTGGCCGGTGAACCCGGGAGCCGAGGCGACGAAGCCGGTGAGCTTCACGATCTTGACGACGTTCTCCAGGCCGACCAGCGAGTCGATCGCGGCCAGCGCGTTCAGCGCGCAGCGCTGGGCCAGGTCCTTGGCCTGCTCGGCGGAGACCCCGGCGCCGACCTTTCCGGTCGCCAGCAGCTTCCCCTCGGCCATCGGCAACTGGCCGGAGACGTACACGTGCTGCCCGGACTGCACGGCCGGCACGTAGCTGGCCACCGGCGGCACCACCTCGGGCAGCGTCAGCCCGAGCTCGGCGAGCTTCGCGTGCGGACCGTTGCTCATGCCTTCGGCCGCTTCAGGTAGGCGACCAGCTGGTCCGGGTTCGGGCCGGGGATCACGGCGACGAGTTCCCACCCGTCCTCGCCCCAGTTGTCGAGGATCTGCTTGGTCGCGTGGACCAGCAGCGGGACCGTGGCGTATTCCCACTTCTGCATCGGTGGAGGGCTCCCTCGGTGGCATTGACACTTCGAGGGACAGCCTACGGTCCGGCGGCCGGCCGGGGTGCGGGACGCTGCTCCGGCGCGCTCGGCAGTTCGCCGCACGGGCCGCTGTGCTCGTACCGCTGGGGGCAGCGGGTGCGGTCCGGCAGCAGCAGGTCGCAGAAGACCCGGTGCCGGTTGTTCTGGTCGTCGGCGGTGGAGACGGTGGTCTCGCCGGCGTCGAGTTCGGCGAGGAAGCCGAGCGAGGTGGCGACCGTGCCGGCCAGGGCGGTCGCCGCGGCCAGGTCGGCGACCCGGATCGGCAGGTGGATGACGTAGCCGGGCTCGTCGTCGTCCCGGGTCCGCTCGGCCGGCCGGGTCAGCGTCCGCACCACCTCGACGGGCTCGACGATCCGCCGGTACGACCGCTCGTTGATCGGCAGGCCCGCGGCGACCCCCTCGCCGTCGCCGGCCGAACCGGGACCGGACAGGCGCCCCGTCGGGAACTGGGCTCGGGGGTGGTTGTCCGCGTCGCGCATCGCTGCCTCCGGGCGTCGTACCTGGTCACGTCATCGCCATCCGGTCCGGGCCCGACGCCCGGCCCGGTCCCCCCGCGCAGCTCAGAACGTAGGTCGGCGGCCCGAGTCCCGTAAACAGGACGCGCACGGCAGGTGACCGAAAGTCACATATGCGACACAGTGTCCGGTCCGGCATCGACCGACCCGCCCCTCCCCCACGATCCCGCGCCGACCGCTACCCTTCCGGTCGGACGTGCGCGCAGGGCTCGCCCGCCCACTCGAAACGCTCGTCGCCGCCGGTGGTGACGACGTCGCACCCCCGGGGGAAGAGATGACGCAGCCACCCAGCGGCGAGCCGGCCGGCCAGCCCGCGCCTCCGAGTCCTGCCGTCCCGGCCGCCCCACCCGGCGCCCCCACCGCGGACCCGACGAACCCACCGCCGCCGGCCGGTTACCCGCCGTACCCGGGCCCGCCGGCCCCGAAGAAGAAGCGCGGCCTGCTGATCGCCGCGATCGCCCTCGCCGTGGTGCTGGTGCTCTGTGTCGGCGGCGGCGTGGCGGCGTTCTTCACCCTGCGCAACGCGGAGACGGGCACCGGCGCCAAGGAGCCCGCGGTCGCGGTCGACGAGTTCCTCACCGCCGTCTACAAGGACCGGGACGCGACCAAGGCGGCGAACCTGGTCTGCTCGGCGGCCCGGGACGACGACCGGATCGCCGCCAAGGTGGCCGAGGTGGAGAAGTACGTCGGCACCCACCAGAACCCGCGGTTCCGCTGGACCAAGCCGAAGGTCGACAACCAGACCGGCGACCGGGCCACGGTCAGCACCAAGGTGACCATGACGACCGCCGACGAGAAGGTCGCCGACCAGGAGCTGCGCTTCACGGTGGTGCAGAAGACCGGTTGGTGGGTCTGCGAGGTCGCCTGAGCGCCGTCGCTGGATAGGCTCGACGGGTGCGAGCAGCTGAGCGACCGGCCGACCCGGCCGAGGGATGGCCGGGCCGCCTCCACGTGGTGACCGGCAAGGGCGGCACCGGCAAGACCAGCGTGGCGGCGGCGCTCGCCCTCGGGCTGGCCGCCGGCGGCCGGCGCACCCTGCTGGTCGAGGTCGAAGGGCGGCAGGGCATCGCCCAGCTCTTCGGCACCGAGCCGCTGCCATACGAGGAGCGGCACCTGGCCGACGCGCCGGGCGGCGGTGAGGTGCGGGCCCTGGCGGTGGACGCCGAGGAGGCGCTGCTCGAGTACCTGGACATGTTCTACAAGCTCGGCGCGGCCGGTCGGGCGCTGCGCAAGTTCGGCGCCATCGACTTCGCCACCACGATCGCCCCCGGCCTGCGCGACGTGCTGCTCACCGGCAAGGTGAAGGAGGCGACCACCCGCACCGCCGGGCAGCGACGGGTCTACGACGCGGTGGTGCTCGACGCCCCGCCGACCGGCCGGATCGGCCGGTTCCTCAACGTCACCGCCGAGACCGCCCGGCTGGCCAAGGTCGGCCCGATCAAGACGCAGAGCGAGGGGGTCTCCGCGCTGCTGCGCTCGCCGATCACCGCGGTGCACGTGGTCACCCTGCTCGAGGAGATGCCGGTTCAGGAGACCATCGACGCGATCGCCGAGCTGACCTCGTTCGGCTTCCCGGTGGGCCGGGTGATCGTCAACGCGGCCCGGCCCCCGCTGCCGGCCGGCCGGGTGGTGACCCCGGCCGAGCTGCGCCGGGGGCTGGTCGCCGCCGGGCTGCCCGCCGACCGGGACACCGTGGCCGGGTTGCACGCCGAGGCCCGCGACCAGACCGTCCGCCGCGAGCTGGAGGATTCGCTCCGGGCCGACCTGGTGGAGCTGGGTCTGCCGCTGACCGAGCTGCCGCTGCTGCCGGAGGGCGTGGACCGGGCCGGGCTGGACCGGCTCGCCGAGGCGCTCGTCCGGGCGGATTGACTCACACCTGACGTCGGCACCGGCGCGTGGACCCAGCCGGCCCGATACGCTCGATTGGTGCCTTCCGAAGACGCGGCGCCGCAGCTGGACGTCGACCAGATCCTCGCCGATCCCGGCGTACGCATCGTGGTCTGCTGCGGGGCGGGCGGGG
>NZ_QGSW01000209.1:0-14748 GCF_003176715.1 Micromonospora sp. S4605 | reverse complement strand
GGGCGAGCGCGGGCGCGCCGAACCCGGCCGCCACCCGGGCCGGGCGGGGCAGCGGCAGGTCGGTCAGCGCGCCCTCGGCCACCGGCAGCTCCGGTTGCTCCAGCACCGTCGGCGGCACCCCGAGTTCGGCGTGCAGCAACCGGGCCACCAGCGGGGTCCGGGTGGCGCCGCCGACCAGGAAGAGACCGGCGAGCTGCTGCGGGTGCAGGCCGGCCGTGTCGAGCACCTCGCGGGTGACCGCCACCCCCCGGCGCAGCAGCGGGGTGGCCACCCGCTCCAGGTCGTCCCGGGTGAGCGGGACCGCCGCGTCCACCCCCGGTACGGCGACCGGTGCGACGGTGGCCCGGGAGAGCATCTCCTTGGCGCCCCGGACGTTCTCCCAGAGCTGGTGGCGGTCCCGCCACTGGGTGGTCGACTCCGGCCGGGTCAACGTCGCCCAGCGGTCCGGATGCGCGCTCGCGACCAGTTCGCCGAGCCGGTCGAACAGGGCCGCGTCCACGTCCAGGCCGCCGAGGTCCGCGGCGCCGCCCGCGGCCACCACGGTGAATCCCGAGTCGCCCCACGGGTCGGCGCCCTCGTTGCGCAGCACGGCGACGTCCAGGGTGCCGGCGCCGAAGTCGAAGACCGCGACGGCGCCGCCGACCGGCACCGGCCGGCGCAGCACCTGGGTGTAGTAGCGGGCGGCGGCCACCGGTTCGCGCAGCAGCCGGGTCCCGGGCGGGGTGGGGCCGGACATGGTGTGCTCGGCCGCGGACGGCCACCCGGCCAGCGCCAGCGCGTCGTTGAGCACCTGGCGGCGCGGTGCGTCCCAGGTCGCCGGGCAGGTGAGCACCGCCGGGGGCAGGAAGCCGACCGCCTCGACCGCGGCCCGGGCCACCGCGTGCAGGGTGGCGGCCAGCAGTTCCGCCGGCGGATAGCGTCGGTCGCCCAGGGCCACCGCGGGTTCGTCGATCCGTCGCTTCGGGTGCGGCTCGTACCGGCCCGGCTCGCTGCGGGCCAGTCGCTGGGCGTCGCGGCCGGCGTGCAGCAGCCCGTCCGCGTCGGCGTACACGCCGGAGGGGATGATCGGCTGGCCGTCCAGCAGCAGCGGGCGGGTCTGCCCGTCCGGGCGGCGGAGCACCGCCACCGTGTTCGACGTGCCCAGGTCGACGCCGAGGGCGTACCCCTCGTGCTGGCCTGCCATCTGCCGATACCTCCGCGCGGGACGAGGGGATGCCCGGTCCCGCATGGTACGCAGCCCGCGCCGCCACCGGGGCGGCCGGTCGGCCCGGCGCGCCGGTCCGTCGTATGACCGAGCCGGGATGGAATCCATACATTGCCATCTATCGATTGAGTTGCGTACGCTCCCGCCATCACAGCTACGGCGTGGTCACGAGCCGCGCCGTCGAGGCTTGGAGGGACCCATGGTGCGTTGGCGCAGACTCGTCGGCCGGATGGCGGCCGTGTTGGCGGTGGTCACCGCCGGAACGTTCGTGGCGGCCGTGCCGGCCAACGCGGCGCCGGACGACGGCATGACCCCGTACGTCGTCGGCGGGACCCGGGCCGCGCAGGGCGAGTTCCCGTTCATGGTCCGGCTCTCGATGGGCTGCGGCGGGTCGCTCTACAGCCCGCGGCTGGTGCTCACCGCGGCGCACTGCGTCGGTCGCACCGGTACCAACACCAGCATCACCGCCACCCTCGGCGTGGTGGACCTCCAGTCGTCGAGCCGGATCCAGGTCCGGTCCAACTACGTCTACCGGGCGCCGGGCTACAACGGCGCCGGCAAGGACTGGGCGCTGATCCGGCTCGCCACCCCGGTCACCTCGCTCAGCACGCTCAAGATCGCCAACACCACGGCGTACGACAACGGCACCTTCACCGTCGCCGGCTGGGGCGCGGCCCGGGAGGGCGGCCCGCAGCAGCGCTACCTGCTGAAGGCGACCGTCCCCTTCGTCGACGACACCACCTGCGACAACTACTACGGCGGCGACATCATCCCGAGCGAGGAGATCTGCGCCGGCTACGCCAGCGGCGGTGTGGACACCTGCCAGGGTGACTCCGGCGGCCCGATGTTCCGCCGGGACGCCACCAACGCGTGGATCCAGGTCGGCATCGTCAGCTGGGGCTACGGCTGCGCCCGGCCCAACTACCCCGGCGTCTACACCCAGGTGAGCACCTTCGCCTCGGCCATCGCGTCGGCCGCCGCCAGTCTCGGCGGCTGACCGTACGGTCGTCGGTGGCCCGGCCGGGTCCGGCGGCCGGGCCACCGGCGTGCCGGTCCGGGGTCAGGCCTCCGCGCCGATCACCCGCTCCCGGCGCAGCCAGGCGGCGAATCCGTCCTCGTCGACGCTGCCGGTGCTGTCGCCCGCGGCGGTCAGCACCTCCGGGTGCGCGTCGGCCATCG
Source organism: Micromonospora sp. S4605 (assembly GCF_003176715.1). Classification (NCBI taxonomy): domain Bacteria; kingdom Bacillati; phylum Actinomycetota; class Actinomycetes; order Micromonosporales; family Micromonosporaceae; genus Micromonospora; species Micromonospora sp. S4605. The sequence goes on along the minus strand of NZ_QGSW01000209.1, from coordinate 12,365 downwards.
CGACCCCGAGCCCGACTGCGGCGAACATCGGCAGGTCGATCGGCATGTCGCCGAACGCGACGGCGCACTCGGGCGGTACGTCCAGCGCGGCGAGGGCACGCCGCACTCCGCTGGCCTTGTCGATGCCGGCCGGCGCCACCTCGACGACCCGATGGCCGGCCTGGCCGAAGCTCGCGGCGACCGGCGTGGCGCCGACGGCGGAGAGCGCGGCGATCAGCGCGGGCGGACCGAGATCGGGATGGCACACGGCCGCCACGCACGCGTCGACCCGGGGCAGCCACCGCCGCTCCACCACCGCTCGCGGTCCGAAGTGGTCGGCGCCCCGGACGGCGCGGTAGGCAGCGGTCATGAACCAGGCCCGACCGTCGTAGACCGCCACCTCCGCCTCCGGCAACTGTGCGGAGAGGCGGTCGAGCAGCGTGGCGAGGGTCTCGCGCGGCATCCGTTCCCGCCAGAGGTACCGGTCGGCGGCCGGGTCGTAGCCGATCGCGCCGGTGCAGCAGACGGCGATGGAGATCAGCGGGGCGAGGCCGCCCAGCGCGCGGATCCCCGCCGGGGTCCGGGCGGTGGCCGCGACCAGCGGAATCCCGGCCGCCCGCAGTGCCTGGCAGGCCGCCACTGTCGCCTCGCTCGCCGTACCGTCGGCCCGGATGATGGTGCCGTCCAGATCGGTGACCACGGCTCGTACGTCACGTAGTCCGCCCACCGGACGGATCCTGCCATGCCGTCGGCGGTCGCGTCGGCAAGCTAGGTTGTTGCGCTAGCTAGATAGCGGCGCTAAGTTGTCGGCGTGATCTTTCCAGCAGGTCGGGGCGGCGCCGGATGAACCAGGAACGGCGGGCGCAGTGGCTGCGCGGGGTGCTCGACCTCTGCGTCCTCGGGCTGCTCAGCCGGGGGGAGTCCTACGGCTACGAGCTGTCGCAGGCGCTGAAGGCCAGCGGGCTCGGCGCCGTGCAGGGCGGCACGCTCTACCCGGTGCTGCTGCGGTTGCAGCGCTCGGGCCTGCTCACCGCGCACTGGCGGGAGGGCGAGACCGGCCCGGCCCGCAAGTACTACCGGATCAGCCCGGCCGGCAGCGTGGCGTTGCGTACGGCCGCCATCGACTGGACCGCCTTCGCCGCGAGCGTCGGCACGATTCTGCACGAGGAGCCGAACCGGTGAACCACAACGCCTGGCTTGCCGCCCTCACCGGCGAGCTGCGCCGGCACGGCGTCGGGCCCGACCTGGCCGGCCACGTCGTCGCCGAGGCCGCCACCCACCTGCGCGAGAGCGGGGAACCGCCGCTGCGGGTCTTCGGGCCGCCCGACGTGTACGCCCGGGCGGTCGCGGACAGCCTCGGCGGCCCCGATCAGCGTCCGCCCCGCCGGCAGCCGGGCCCGGTCCGGCTCGCGGCCCAGGGCATCAGTAAGCGCTACCGGGGCCGGACCGTCCTGGACCGGGTCGACCTCACCGTCCGGGCGGGCGAGATCGCCGCGGTGGTCGGTGCCAACGGGGCCGGCAAGAGCACCTTCCTGCGGATCTGCGCCGGCCTGCTCAGCCCGGACGCCGGCACGGTGCGGTTGCACGGCACGCTCGGCTACTGCCCGCAGGACGGTGGCACCGCCGAGTTCCTCGACCCGGACGAGCACTTCGTGCTGGTCGGTGCGGGCCGTGGCCTGAACCGGGCCGCCGCCCGACGGGCCGGCCGGGCCGGCGCCGCCGTGCTGGACTGGGCGCCGCCGGCCGGCACCCAGGCGCGGCACCTTTCCGGCGGTACGCGCCAGAAGCTGAACCTGGTGCTGGCCCAGCTCGGTGAACCGGACGTGCTGCTGCTCGATGAGCCCTACCAGGGTTTCGACCGGGGGACCTATCTCGACTTCTGGCACGAGGTGTGGCGGTGGCGCGACGCCGGCAAGGCGATCGTGGTCGTTACCCACCTGCTCAACCAGCTGGACCGCGTCGACATCGTGCTCGACCTGACCGCCGCCCGGGAGCCCCGCGCATGACCAAGATCCTCGTGGTGGCCGAGAGCGCGCTGCGCGAACTGCTGCGCCGCCGTTCCGTGCTGCTCATCCTGCTGCTGTTGCCGCTGGCCTTCTACCTCAGCCGTCGCGGCGATCACCTCGGCCAGTCGATCCGGTTCGTCTGTCTCGGGCTGGGCTGGGCGTTGAGCACCGCCGCGCTCTTCGCCGGCAGCGCGGCGCGCGGGATGGAGCCCCGGCTGCGGCTGTCCGGCTACGGCAGCCTGCACCTGGTGCTCGGGCGGTTGCTCGCCCTGTGGACGGTCGGTGTGCTGCTGTCCGCGCCGTACTTCGTGCTGATCCTGGTCGACCAGCACGACGTCCGGTACGGCGCGATCGCCCTCATCATGGCGTTGACGGTGGCCGTCGCCACCCCGTTCGGCCTGCTGCTCAGCGCGGCCCTGCCCCGCGAGCTGGAGGGCACGCTGGTGCTGCTGACGATCGTCGGCCTGCAGATGGTGATGGACCCGGCCGACACCGCCACCCGGGCGCTGCCGTTCTGGTTCAGCCGCGAGATCGGCACGTACGCCATCGACCACACCGACGGCGGCTACCTCGCCCGGGGGCTGACCCAGGGGCTCACGTTCGCGGTCGCGCTCACCGTGCTGGTCGCCGTGGCCGCCGCGGTCCGGCTGCGCCAACGCCGGCACCTGCGGTTCGTCCAGCCGTGATCCAGGCCGTCGAGCTCACCAAGCAGTACGGCGAGGTCCGCGCCGTGGACAGTGTGAGCTTCTCGGCCAGACCCGGCAGGGTGACCGGGTTCCTCGGGCTCAACGGCGCGGGCAAGACGACGACGCTGCGGATGCTGCTCGGTCTGACCCGACCGACCTCCGGCGCGGCGTTGATCAACAACAGGAGGTTCCACGACCTCGGGAACCCACCGGCACAGGTCGGTGCGGTCCTCGAACAGGGCCTCAGCCACCCGGGGCAGACCGGGCGCGCGCACCTGGTCGCACAGGCCATCGCGGCCGGTGTGCGCCGTTCGCGCGCCGACGAACTGCTCGACCACGTCGGGCTGGCGCATGCCGCGGACCAGCGCAGTGGCGACTACTCGCTGGGCATGCGTCAGCGCCTGGCGGTGGCAACGGCACTGCTGGGTGACCCACCGGTGCTGGTGCTCGACGAGCCGGCGAACGGGCTCGACCCGGAGGGCATCGCGTGGCTTCGCCGACTGCTGCGGGACCATGCCCGCCAGGGCGGAACGGTACTGATCTCCAGTCATCTGCTGTCCGAGTTGGCGCAGCTCATCGACGACGTCGTCATCATCACCAAGGGGAAGATCAGATGTGCGGCGCCGCTGGCCAGCCTGTACGGGACCGCGGGTCACCGACTGCGAATCCGGGGGCGCGACCCCCGACGTCTCTGGCAGGCGTTCGAGAGTTTCGGAGCTCGGGTCACCACCGACGGACACACCCTGGAGGTGGTGGGACTGTCCCCCGAGGACGCGGGTGACATCGCCTTCAACGCGGGGGTGCCGCTGCACGAGTTGACCGTCGACACGCCGAACCTCGAACAGATCTTCCTCGATCTGGCGGCCGGCTGATGATCGCACTGATGAGCAGCGAGCTCTATCGAGCTGCGACGATCCGGTCCAGCCGGGTCTCCATCGTCGTGTTCGGCGTGCTGGGCATGCTGTTCGGCGCTTTGAACATCGACGCCTGGGCACTGCTGGCCGGGATGGGCGCGTTCGGGCTCGCCGTCATGATCGTGGCCCAGCACCATCAACACCGTACCGCCGTCCTGCTGTACCTGGCCCGACCCCGACGGGCGCTGGTCCTGCTCGGCCAGGTCGTCACCAGCGTGATCGTGGCGACGGGCTTCGCGGCGATCAGCGGCGTCACGGTGGTCGCCAGGGGTGAGGCGTCCCGCTACCAGGCCATCCTGACCGTCGTGCCGATCGTCGCCGGGTTCGCTGCCGCCAACGCGGCGATCGTCCGTCGGCCCACCTGGCTGTTCCTCGGCTACGCCGGATGGTTCGTCTTCGTCGAGGGCCTGATCGGCAGGTTCGAGGTGCCGCTGCCGTTCTCCTCCTTCCTGGGCGCCGGCGCCGGCGACCACCGGAGCCTCCTTGTCGCCGCTGCCTGGACCGTCCTGGCAGGCGTGGCGGCGGTCATCGCCGTCCGCCGCGACCTGCCGAGCGACTGACCACGGCCGGGGCAGTCGTGGACCGTCCGGCCTCCCCGGACGGGTGACGCCCCAGCAGGGCGGGGCCGTCAGCGGCCGACCATCGGACGGCAGGCCGACAGCGGAGCGGATCGAGAAGTGCGAGCCCTCGGCCGCTGACTGATCGCGTCATCGGGGCCGCCGTGGCGCCGTGCGGGTGCATCCGGCCGAGTACCGGGAGCTGATACAGCGGATGCGGCTCGTGCCCGCTCGTGCCTCCTCGGAACCTGGGCTACTGCACGTGGCTGGCAGGCCGCTCGTTCGCTGAATGCGCTTGCGCTGACCGGTACCTTCCCTGGCGTGACCCGTTGCGACACGCTGGATAGCCCTCATCAGACGGGGACGTCTCGGTGAGTGACACACCGCATCTCGGTCCCGTGCCCCAGCGCATCGCCGTCGATGCGGAACTGGTGCGTCGGCTCGTCGCCGGCCAGTTCCCGCAGTGGGCCGACCTCCCGATTCAGCCGGTGGCCGATGGCGGCTGGGACAACTGGACCTTCCACCTCGGCTCCGACATGTCGGTGCGGCTGCCCAGCGCCGCCGAGTACGCCTTGGCGGTCGAGAAGGAGCACCGCTGGCTGCCGGAACTCGCCCCCCGGCTCCCGCTGCCCATCCCCGTCCCGTTGGCGAAAGGGAAGCCCGGCGCGGGCTACCCCTACGCGTGGTCGATCTACTCCTGGCTCGACGGCCAGCCGACGAGCGCGGACCGCATCGCCGACCCCGTCCGTTTCGCCAGCGACCTGGCCGAGTTCCTGGCGGCGTTGCAGCGGGTCGATCCCACCGGCGGCCCCCTGCCCGGGCTGCACAACTGGTTCCGGGGCGGCACGCTGCGCACCTACGGCGGCGAAGCCCGGCGCTCGCTCGCGGCGCTGGACGGTCACGTCGACGTCGATCTGGCCCGCGCCATCTGGACGAGCGCACTCGATGCAGCCTGGGACGGAACGCCGACCTGGTTCCACGGTGACGTCGCCCAGGGAAATCTCCTGCTCAACGAGGGGAAGCTGGCCGCGGTCATCGACTTCGGGACGTGCGGCGTCGGTGATCCGGCCTGTGACCTGGCGGTTGCCTGGACCCTGTTGACGGCGGAGGGGCGGCAGGCGTTCCGGGAGCGGCTGTCCGTCGACGGGGCGACGTGGGCGCGCGGGCGCGGCTGGGCCCTCTGGAAGACGCTCACCGCCTGTGCCCGCACCGTGGGCAGGGCCGACGAACAGGCCGCGACCGCGTGGCGCGTCCTCGATGAGATCTTCGCCGAATATGTGGCGGACACCCGGCGGCAGCAGTACCAGCCCTGATCATGTAGTGATGAGCGGCCAACCGCTCCAACTCCGGACCGAAAGGACGGCCACCACGACGGGCCGGGGAGAGCCGACGCCGCCGGTGAATGGCACGCGGATGGCACGCGAGGGCGAACGTGGGGGAGAGGCGGGCTGGCCCAGGTGCCGCGATCATGCGGCTTACCTGGGCCTTCGTGCGTGGAGCGGGCGACGGGAATCGAACCCGCACCGTCAGTTTGGAAGACTGAAGCTCTGCCATTGAGCTACGCCCGCGTACGCCCCGACAGCACGGGGCGCGCCGACAGCGTACCCAATCCCCTCCCCGGACGCGCAGCCGTGTGCCGGGCGCGTCGGTCGCCAAGATCCGCACTACTGCACGGAAAGGGTGGCCTCCGCGCAACGGGAGGCCACCCTTTCCGTGCAGTAGTCGCCTCGCCCCGCGCTCGGGGGTAGCGCGGCGGCCCGGGGGAGACGCGAGCCGGGTGTCCGGTTGGTATGCGTTCGGCGGGTTGGGGGAGGACCCGACACGTCCGGTGGGGCACGACGGCATACACTTCTCGTCGCCACGGGGTGTGGCGCAGCTTGGTAGCGCACTCGCTTTGGGAGCGAGGGGCCGTGGGTTCAAATCCCGCCACCCCGACTGTCGTCCGCGGCCGGTGTCACCGGGCCCGCCGTTCGTGCGGTGCCCGGGCGCTGCCGGCGTGCCGGGCCGGCTCGCCTACACTCGATGGGCCAATTGCGCCCAGACTCAAACCGAGATCCGTCAAGGAGTACGCCTGTGAAGAGCACCGTCGAGACTCTGAGCCCGACGCGCGTGCGGCTCGCCATCGAGGTGCCGTTCGTCGAGCTCGAGCCGAGCCTCAAGAAGGCGTACCGGGAGATCGGCCAGCAGGTCCAGGTTCCCGGCTTCCGCCGTGGCAAGGTGCCGGCCGCCGTGATCGACCAGCGGGTGGGCCGGGGCACCGTCCTGAACGAGGCGGTGCAGGAGGCCATCCCGCAGAACATCCTCGCCGCGGTCCGCGAGCACGACCTGAAGACCCTCGGTCGCCCCGAGGTCGAGATCACCGAGTTCAACGACGGTGACTCGCTGAACTTCACCGCCGAGGTCGACGTCCGGCCGGAGATCACCCTGCCGGACCTGTCCACCGTCGAGGTGACCGTCGACGAGCTGCAGATCGACGACAGCGAGATCGAGGAGCAGGTGAAGAACCTGCGCGAGCGGTTCGCCACCCTCAAGACCGTCGAGCGGGCCGCCCAGGAGGGCGACTACGTCCAGATCGACCTGAACGCGACCGTCGACGGCGAGGACGTGCCGGGCGGTTCGGCGAGCAACATCTCCCACGAGGTGGGCAGCAAGCAGCTGCTGCCGGGCCTGGACGAGGCCGTCGTCGGCCTCGCCGCCGGCGAGAGCACCACCTTCACGACCCAGCTCGTCGGCGGCGACTTCGCCGGCCGCGACGCTGAGGTGGCGGTGACCGTGCGCACCGTCAAGGAGAAGGAGCTGCCGGAGCTCAACGACGAGTTCGCCCAGATGGCGAGCGAGTTCGACACCATGCAGGAGCTCCGCGACGACCTGCGCGAGCGGGTCAGCCGGGGCAAGCGGGTCGAGCAGATCTACGCCGCCCGGGACAAGGCCCTCGAGCAGCTGGTCGAGGCCGCCGACGTGCCGGCGCCGGAGGGGGTCGTCCGCGAGGAGGTCGACAGCCGCAAGCAGGCGATGGTCGACCAGCTCGAGCGGATCGGCGCCTCGCTGGAGGAGTACCTCGCGGCCGAGGAGAAGACCGAGGAGCAGATCGACACCGAGCTCACCGAGGCGGCGACCCAGGGCGTCAAGATCCAGCTGCTGCTGGACACCCTCGCCGACGCCGAGGACGTCCAGGTCTCCGACGACGAGTTCGGCCACGAGATCGTGCACCGGGCCCAGCGCGCCGGGATGGCTCCGCAGCAGTACTACGACCAGCTGGTCCGCTCCGGCGCGGCCGGCGCGGTCTTCGGCGACGTCCGGCGCGGCAAGGCGCTGGCCTCGGTCATGGAGCGGATCAAGATCACCGACAGCGCCGGCAACGAGGTCACGCTCGACGCGCTGCGCGCCGCGAACGAGGCCGAGCACGACCACGAGCACTGATCGACAAGGCGGAGGCCGCCGTCCGCCGCTCGCGGTGGACGGCGGCCGAAACCCTTTTCGGGGTACGCATTCGGCGCAGCTGCGCTGAGAGCGAACAGTGCCCCGACCGGGACTCTGCGGCCCGGCCGAGCGGTTAGTGTCGGGTAGGACGGTACGGAGAGCGAAGGGCTGCCATGACCGACATGCACATCCCAGCGAAGCCGCTCCGGGCGATCGAGGCCCGCGGTGGCGACAACATTGGCAACCTCGACGACTCGGTCTACAACCGGTTGCTCAAGGAGCGGATCATCTTCCTGGGCAGTGAGGTGACCGACCAGGTCGCCAACCGCATCTGCGCGCAGCTGCTGCTGCTCGCCGCGGAGGACCCGGACCGCGACATCAACCTCTGGATCAACTCGCCGGGTGGCTCGGTCTACTCCGGCATGGCGATCTACGACACCATGCAGTTCATCGACAACGACGTGTCGACCGTCGCCATGGGCATGGCGGCCTCCATGGGCCAGCTGCTGCTCTGCGCCGGCACCAAGGGCAAGCGCTACGCCCTGCCGCACGCGCGGATCATGATGCACCAGCCCTCCGGCGGCCTGGGCGGCACCGCGTCCGACATCGCCATCCAGGCGGAGCAGATGCTCTACACCAAGCGGATGTTCCAGGAGCGGGTCGCGCACCACACCGGCCAGAGCCAGGCGCAGATCGAGGCGGATTCGGACCGCGACCGCTGGTTCACCGCCCAGGAGGCCATGGACTACGGCTTCATCGACAAGGTGATCATCGGGGCCGCCCAGGTTCCGGATGGCGCCGGGACCCTGAGCTGAGGAGCTGACGATGACCGATCTGAGCCTGCCGCCCCAGTTCGCGGCCGTGCACAACCGCTACGTCCTGCCGTCGTTCGTCGAGCGCACGTCGTACGGGGTCAAGGAGTCGAACCCGTACAACAAGCTCTTCGAGGACCGGATCATCTTCCTCGGCGTCCAGGTCGACGACGCGTCGGCCAACGACGTGATGGCGCAGCTGCTGACGCTCGAGGGCACCGACCCGGACCGCGACATCATCATGTACATCAACTCGCCGGGTGGCTCGTTCACCGCCATGACGGCGATCTACGACACCATGCAGTACGTCCGGCCGGACATCCAGACGGTCTGCCTGGGCCAGGCCGCCAGCGCGGCGGCGGTGCTGCTCTCCGCGGGCACCCCGGGCAAGCGGATGGCGCTGCCGAACTCCCGGATCATCATCCACCAGCCGGCCACCGAGGGTGGCTACGGGCAGGGCTCGGACATCGAGATCCAGGCCCGGGAGATCCTGCGGATGCGGACCCAGCTGGAGGAGATGCTCTCCCGGCACTGCAACCAGCCGATCGAGAAGGTCCGAAAGGACATCGACCGTGACAAGATCATGACGGCCGAGGAGTCCCGCGAGTACGGGCTGGTCGACACGATCCTGACCAGTCGCAAGAAGGGGCTGCTGGCCGCGAACGCCGCCAGCTGACCGGTACCGGGTCGGAGGTCGGCCGGGTTCGCTCCCGGCCGACCTCTGACACACCCGTTTTGGGGGTCGGAGAAAGCCCCGCCAGCGGGTAACGTCGGGTCTGTGCCGCTTCGCCGGTGGATCCGGCGGGGTGAAGGAGACGGACGGAGCACAGCGTCCGCAGGTCAGGGCCGGGGTTCCGGCCGATGAGTGCAGGGAGAACGTAGGTGGCACGGATCGGTGACGGCGGCGACCTACTGAAGTGCTCCTTCTGTGGCAAGTCGCAGAAGCAGGTCAAGAAGCTCATCGCGGGCCCCGGGGTCTACATCTGCGACGAGTGCATCGATCTCTGTAACGAGATCATCGAAGAGGAGCTGGCCGAGTCCGGCGAGGTGAAGTGGGAAGAGCTTCCCAAGCCGATGGAGATCTGCCAGTTCCTCGACAACTACGTCGTCGGGCAGGACCAGGCCAAGAAGGCGCTCTCCGTCGCGGTCTACAACCACTACAAGCGGATCCAGGCCGAGGCGGCCGGCGCGCCGGGCTCCGGCAGCGACGCCGTCGAGCTGGCCAAGTCCAACATCCTGCTGATCGGTCCGACCGGCTGCGGCAAGACCCACCTGGCGCAGACCCTGGCGCGGATGCTGAACGTGCCGTTCGCCATCGCCGACGCCACCGCGCTCACCGAGGCCGGCTACGTCGGCGAGGACGTGGAGAACATCCTCCTCAAGCTGATCCAGGCCGCCGACTACGACATCAAGCGCGCCGAGACCGGCATCATCTACATCGACGAGGTCGACAAGATCGCCCGCAAGTCGGAGAATCCGTCGATCACCCGCGACGTCTCCGGCGAGGGCGTCCAGCAGGCGCTGCTGAAGATCCTGGAAGGCACGGTGGCCAACGTGCCGCCGCAGGGTGGCCGTAAGCACCCGCACCAGGAGTTCATCCAGATCGACACCACCAACGTGCTGTTCATCTGCGGTGGCGCGTTCGCCGGCCTCGACCAGATCATCGAGGCCCGCACCGGTCAGGGCGGCACCGGCTTCGGCGCGCGCCTCCGGTCGGTCTCCGAGCGGTCGACCGACGACATCTTCGGCCAGGTCATGCCGGAGGACATGCTGAAGTTCGGCCTGATCCCCGAGTTCGTCGGCCGGCTCCCGGTGATCACCAACGTGCGCAGCCTCGACCGGCAGGCGCTGGTGCGGATCCTCACCGAGCCGCGCAACGCCCTGGTCCGGCAGTACCAGCGCCTCTTCGAGCTGGACGGGGTCGAGCTGGAGTTCGACCAGCCGGCGCTGGAGGCGATCGCCGACCAGGCCATGCTGCGGGGGACGGGCGCCCGGGGGCTGCGGGCCATCATCGAGGAGGTCCTGCTCTCCACGATGTACGAGGTGCCGAGCAACCCGGACGCGGCCCGGGTGCTGATCACCCGCGAGGTCGTCCTGGAGAACGTCAACCCGACCATCGTCCCGCGCGAGTTCACCGGCCGGCGCGCCCGGCGGGACCGCGAGGAGAAGTCCGCCTGATCCACCGGTCGCCGACGACGCCCGCGGTCCAATGGAGGGCGTCGCCGACGGCCCGTCCCGCGCCAGCCGACGCTGTCGCGGCGGCGCTTCCGCCCGTACGCTGAAGGCCATGCGTGTCGCCGTCTGCCAGCTCAACGCCCGCGACGACCGGAAGGCCAACCTCGCCGCCGCGGCGGCCCTGGTGGAGCGCGCGGCGGCCGCCGGCGCGGACCTGACGATCCTGCCCGAGTACGTCGACTACCTGGGCCCGGCCGCTGGGCTGCCCGAGCCGGAACCGGTCGACGGCGAGGTCGGTTCCTTCTTCGCCGACGTGGCCCGGCGGCTGGGGATCTGGCTGATCGCCGGCTCCTTCCACGAGGCCGGCCCCGACCCGGCGCACACCTGGAACACCTCCCTGGTGTTCGACCGCTCCGGCGCGCTCGCCGCCAGCTACCGCAAGATCCACCTGTACGACGTGGAGATCCCCGGCCGGGTCTCGTACCTCGAGTCGGCCACCGTGGCGCCGGGCGACCAGCCGGTGGTGGTCGACGTCGAAGGGCTCCGGGTGGGGCTGTCGATCTGCTACGACCTGCGCTTCCCCGAGCTGTACCGGCAACTCGCCACCGAGGGCGGGGCACAGCTGCTGGTGGTGCCAGCGGCGTTCATGATGCACACCGGGCGGGACCACTGGGAGGTGCTGCTGCGGGCCCGGGCCATCGAGAACCAGTGTTTCGTCGCCGCCGCCGGCCAGACCGGCGACCACGAGCCGGGCCGCACCTGCTTCGGCCGCAGCATGGTGATCGACCCCTGGGGGACGGTGCTCAGCCAGGTGCCGGACGGCTCCGGCTTCGCCGTCGCGGATCTCGACCTGGAGCGGCTGCGGACCATCCGCGCCGAACTGCCGAGCCTGGCCAACCGTCGGCTCTGACCGCCCTCACTCCTGCAGCAGTACGCCCACCAGCGCGAAGCCGGCGATCGCCGCCGCCGTGACGAGTAGGGCGGTGCTCATCCGGGACGGCCCGCGCCGCGCGAGCCGGGCGACCGAGACCAGGACGACGAAGAGCACGAAGGCGCCGATGACCAACTGCCAGAACGGCAGCAGCAGGCCGAGCAGCGCGTCCGCGGCGAGCACCGCCGCCGGGGGCCCCGACACGTCATCCATGCCAGACACTCTGGCACGTCGCGGCCCCTCACGGTTGCCGTGGCGGTGCGAACATCTGGCCGGCGGTCGCGATCCGCGCGGGAACCCGGCCGCGGCGGCTCGCGGGTACCTGGTTGGCGCTACGCCGACCCGCCCGAGCCAAGGCATCAACGAGGGCTGATTTGCCTTCTGCGGACCGCCCGCGTAACTTTCTCTCTGCACGCGGGAGGCCGGACAAACCGGCCGAGAGCGGGCGCCAGGCTCGTGGCGGAGACGCCGAGCGAGACTGAGATCGGGCGGTGCGGGTGACTCCAGCGAAAACGGGGTTGCGATCGCGAAACCGACCGGGTAGAGTTCTGAAGCCGGCAGGAGCCGGGCGGATGGCCGCGAAGCGGCGATCGGCCGGTCTGCGGCTTCCCACGACAGAAACGACCGCCGGAAACGGCGTGCGTCGACGTGGGTCCGGAACGAACCAAGCTGATCACCTCAGACCCGAGGTTGACGGTGCGGAACGGGCCGGGTAGGTTTGAGAGGTTGCCCCAGACGGGTCCCAAATAGTGGGATTTCGGATGGTGTGTGGTTGTTCTTTGAGAACTCAACAGGGTGCTTGATAAGCCAGTGCCAATTTGATTTATACCCCGGACTGGCTGACTCTTCTTCGGGGGGGTTGGTTGGTTGGGATTCCTTTGGCAA
>NZ_QGSW01000038.1:0-14854 GCF_003176715.1 Micromonospora sp. S4605 | reverse complement strand
CACCACCGGGGGTGGTGGGGTGGGCGATCCGGCGGGGACCTGTATCCTGTTCGGCGGAGGATTCGCCTAGAGGCCTAGGGCGCACGCTTGGAAAGCGTGTTGGGTTAACACCCTCACGAGTTCGAATCTCGTATCCTCCGCTCTCTTGAGCAGCACAAACGGAAGGGCCGGCCCCGTCAGGGACCGGCCCTCCGCGCTACGTCGCGGCGAACCTGATACCCACCCATCGTCGCGCCAGAGCTGCGCGGCGGTTTCGCGCTCGGCGTCCTGTTCCTTCCCGGTGCTGCCGCAGTAGGTCGATCACTTGAAGGGTGACGGTTGGCCGCCTCTCTTGGGGCTCGGCTGTCACGGTGCGTAACTGGCGCGCCGCCTGTCGCCGGGTATGCCCTCCTCCCATGGAATTTTCTCTCGGGATGGCGTCCGATCCGGGCCGAGTCGTTCGTAGAACGGACGACAGGCGGAGACGTCTGCCCGACCCGTGATGCTCAACCAGCTGGCAGGCGGGGGGCGCATCCCCATCGGGTCGCTACGTACACCGGAAGGTAGAGGCATGGCCAAGCTGATCTATGTGACCAACGTGTCGCTTGACGGCTATATCGAGGACGAGAGCGGAGCCTTCGCCTGGTTCCCGCCCGACGACGAGGTATTCACGTTCACCACCAACCTCGTGCGGTCCGTGGGTACCTTCCTGTACGGGCGGCGCCTGTACGAATCGATGGCTGTCTGGGAAACCGACGCTGCTCTAGCCGCGCAGTCCGGCCTCATGGCTGACTTCGCGAGCGCCTGGCAAGCGGCGAACAAGGTCGTCTACTCCACGACTCTCACCGCGGTGTCAACGGCCAGCACCCGCTTGGAGCGCCATTTCGACCCCGCCGTCGTACGCCAACTGAAGGCCACCGCCGGCAGGGATATCACCATTGGAGGCGCCAACCTGGCGGCGCAAGCCATGCGGGCTGGACTGGTTGACGAGTGCCAGTTATTCGTCTGGCCCACGGCCGTCGGAGGCGGCAAGCCGGGGCTGCCCACTGGCGTACGCGCGGACTTCGCGCTCCTCGACGAGCGCCGATTCCGAAACGGCGTCGTTCACCTCCGTTACCGCACTCTCGGCCACTGACCAGGGTCACCACCCTGATCTGGGCGCCACGGCCTTTGACGAGCGCCCGCCCAGCCATCCGGCGTCCATTTCGGTGGTCGGCCGTGCCCGCTCGTCGCCCGTCCTGCCCGTTCGCCTGGTTACCAGGATCGACGCGCCCCTCTACGGTGTCGGGGCATCCATACGAGCGGGGGTTCTGATGCGACGAAGCACCGCGAGCGTATCTGTGCTGGCCGTCCTGGCCGGCTTGGCGATCGGTGTGCCAGCGCAGGCCGCGGAGGGCGTCCAGACCATCACCCGGGACGGCGTCGTCATCGCCCACCACCGGGTGGCGAAACCGAGCACCCCGATGCGGGGGTTCGGCGGCACCCGATCCGACTTCGACGGCGACGGCGTCGACGACGTGGCGGCCACCGCCGACCCCTCCAACTACAACGGCCTGCCCTACCCCGCGATGGGTGTCGTCTCCGTGCGCTACTCGTCCGCGCCGCAGGTCGACTACTTCATCGGCCTGATGTCGCAGTCCGACAGTGGGTGCTCCTGCTTCGGCATGGCTCTGGTGGCGGGAGACTTCAACGGCGACCGCTACGACGACCTGGCGATCGGCGACCCGGACGAGGTGGATCCCGGGAACAAGGCCCACGGCGGCGGGGTCTGGATCATTCCGGGCAGCAAGGCGGGCCTGGTGCCGAATTCGGCGATCCACTTCAACCAGAGTTCCGCAGGCGTTCCCGACGTCGCGGAGACCTGGGACCGGTTCGGCGCCGCGCTGGCAGCCGGTGACATCAACGGGGACGCCCGCGACGACCTCGCGATCGGCGCGTACGGGGAGTCGGTCGGGAGCAAGGCGGACGCCGGCGCGGTCACCGTCCTCTTCGGCGGGCCGGCCGGCCTCACGGCCACCGGCGCCCAGCACCTGCACCAGGATCTGGCAGCGGTGCCCGGCGCGGCCGAGAACAACGACCAGTTCGGCTACTCGCTGGCGATCGGGAAGGTCGACAGCAACCGGTACCAGGACCTGGTCATCGGCGCTCCCCGGGAGAACGACGGCGTGTCCTGGAACGGCACCGGCATGGTCACCCTGATGTGGGGCGGGCCGGGTGGGGTCTCGACCACCGGCGCCACCTCGGTCACCGGTGCGGCCGTGGCGCCCGCGACCGGCGACGCCAACACCATCGCCTGGTACCTGGGTGACGTGCTCGCGATCGGCGACGTGAACGGCGACGGGCTCGGCGAGGTCGTCGCCGGGGCACCGGGCGCGCAGACCCCGCACATCAACGGCGGGCTCGTCGCGGTCTTCACCGGGCGCACCGCCGGCCTGTCGGCCGGCGCGGTGCGGATCTTCACGCAGCGTACGGCCGGCGTGCCGGGCGACCCCGAGGACGACGATCGTTTCGGCGGGACGCTCGCGGTCGGCGACGTGACCCGCGACGGCAAGGCGGACGTGCTGATCGGCGTCCCCGGCGAGGGGATCGGCTCCCAGGCGGAGGCCGGCATGGTCGTCCTGCTCAAGGGCTCCGCCGCCGGGTTGACCGGGACCGGGGCGCAGGGGTTCGACCAGAACCACGCGGTCGTCCCGGACACCGCCGAGCGCGGGGACAAGTTCGGCGCCTCCGTCGCCCTGCTGAACCTCGACGGCACCGGCGGGATGGACGCCCTCGTCGGGTCCGTCGGCGAAGAGGTGAGCGGCGACCTGGCCGGGTACCCGTCCGGCACCCTGGTCCCGTTCCACGGGGTCCCGCTCCCCGGCGCCCCCGGTGCGCTGACCCCGGCGAACACCTCGTGGAGCGGGCTGACCTTGCGCACCGAGGTCATCTGGCCCCAGCGGTACGGCCTGCGGATCGCCGGGCCGCAGAGCGGCGGGCCGCTGTTCTGACGCCGCCGCTGCCCGGCCGGACATGCCGGTCGGGCAGCGGCGCGCTCGCCAGAGCGTCACCGAGGGGCCGGTCCCACCGCGGGGCCGGCCCCTCGGCGTACGGGCAGGGGCTACTCGCGGGGGCGGGCCCAGCTGACGAAGCGGTCGGTCAGGTCGACCGGGAGCGGGCCCTGATCGAGCGCGGCGAGGTGTTCGGCGGCCTCGGCCTGGAGCGTCGCCAGGTAGACGGTCAGCGCCGCCCGATCGTGCCGATACTCCCCGAGCAGCCGCAGCTTCGCCGGCGAGCAGGGCCAGGCGATGCCGCAGGCGGCGCAGCGCCAGGTCGGGCGGGTCGGTGCATGGTCGCGGCGGCGGGTCACCACGACCGCACCTCGACGGGCCGGGCCTGGTCGACCCGGACGAGGGCGGAGGACTGCCGGATGCGCAGGGTGCCGTCCGGGTGGACCTCGTGGCCGCGTACCTCGGCCCACTCGACGCCCTGGAACGGCCCGCGTCCCAGCACCTCGGTGATCAGCAGGGTCAGCGGCCCTTCGCCGGTGCGGTACGCCTCGGCGGGCACCCGGATGGCCACACCGACCGTGAGTCGGTCCACTGTTGACTCGCTCCGCCGCGCCACCCCGGGCGTCGGTCCGCACACCGCTTCTCCCACGACCACTCTCCTTCCTGCGCGTCTCGTTACCCACCTTCCCGATAGTGGTCAGACAGATACAGGGCGTAGCGATATGGTGACCGGATATTCGAGACATCCGATGGGAGGGTCCGTGAACGACGCGCTCCGGGTGGCGCTCGGCGACACCGGGCACACGATCGAATCACTCGCCGAACGAGTCGGTGTCGACCCGAAGACCGTCAGCCGGTGGCTGACCGAGGACCGTATCCCGCACCCGCGGCACCGGGTGGCGGCGGCGGAGGCCCTGCAAAAGAACATCTCGGACATCTGGCCGGACACGTCGAGACGTCGTGACCCCATCTGGTTCCGGCCCTGGCAGGAGATCGAGCGCGAGGCGGTGTCACTGCGGTCGTACGAGTCGGTGGTCCTGCCGGGCCTGCTCCAGACCGAGGCGTACGCCCGGGCCGTGCTCGGCGGCGCCGGGCTGATCCCCCGCGCCGATGTCGAACGGCACCTGATGGCGCGGCTCGCCCGGCAGGGCGTGCTGAAGCGGGACGACCCGCCGCAGTTCACCGCCGTGGTGGACGAGGCGGTGCTGCGGCGGCCGGTCGCCGGCCGGGCCACCATGCACGAGCAACTGCGGACGCTGGTGGCGGTGTGCGCCGAACCGCACGTGCGGATCCACGTCGTGCCGTCGACGGTCGGTGCCTACGCCGGCCTGAACGGGCCGTTCGTCATCGCCACCAGCGCCGACCACCGGGTCGCCGGTTACCTCGACAACCAACTCCAGGGACAAGTGGTTAGCGACCCGGACGACCTCGCGGCCATGATGGCAGCGTGGGAGAACGTGCGCGGCGAGGCGCTCACCCACTGGCAGTCAGTCGACCTGATCAGGGAAGTGGCGGAGACATGGAGCTGAACGGCGCCCGGTGGCGCAAGAGCAGCCGCAGCAGCGGCAACGGCGGCAACTGCGTGGAGGTCGCCGACAACCTGCCCGGTGTGGTCGGCGTCCGCGACTCCAAGGACCCGACCGGCCCGGCGCTCGTCTTCCCGCCCGCGGCCTGGCGGGCGTTCGTCGCGCGCGTCCCCGAGCAGAGCTGACCGGCCGCCCGCCCGCTCCGGCGACGGGCCGCCCCCGCGCCCCGGCTGCGCCGGGTCGATGATGTCCCGAGGCAGCGACGCTCCGCCGGCCCCGGGCCGCACGCCGAGCGGCGGATCCCGTCGTACACATGTTCCATCCACAGCCTGTGGATGCCGGAGGGTTCGGATGAGTTACCAGCTCAGCGCCGTGGTGGCGGACGCCGCGCTGCTCGCCGAGCAGACCGGCGAGCTGGATCACGCGGTGCTCGGCGAGTTACGCCAGGACTTCGCGCTGCTGCCGGTCACTCCGCAACTGGTGGCGGAGCTGACCGGCGCGCTGCCGGACTTCTCGGTCGCCGACCGCGATGCCGAGCACCCCTTCCACCTGGTCCTCTCGCCGGCGCTGAGCGAGGTCCTGGCGCGCTGGTCGCGGCAGGGGCCGGTGGCCTACCTGGAAGCGGAGTTCTTCGGGGGCGTTGGCTACCAGTCGGCGGCGGTCTGGCTCGGTGGCACGCTGAGCTGGGGTCCGCGGCTCGACACCGCCTTCGACGGGCCGCGGACGGAGTGGCCGCTCAACGCCGCCCTGGTTCGGCTGGGCGCGGAGCCCGGCGCGTGGATCGACCCGTTCGCCGAACTGGGGCTGCACGTGGAGCGGAGCACCGAGGGTTGGCTGGCGCACGGGCGGCGGCGACTGAGCGCCGACTACTGGGACGAGCTGGCCGAGGAGTGGGAAGACCGGCAATCTTCCGGCTAGCAGCAACCTGAACGCCCCGGTCCCGTTGGAGACCCCGGGGGACTCCATGAAATTGCGACAATTCGCCTTCATTGCGGCGCTGCTGACGGCTGCCTCCGTGGCCGGCAGCGGCGTCCATCCAGATAGGTCGGTCAGCGGTCGACCGGCCGGCGCGGTGCAGGTCGTCGGCCTCGACGGGCTACCCGACATCGAGTTCGGCGACACCGAGAGCGAGCTGACCCGACGGGGCATCCTGCGTACCGACGTCATGGCCTGCGGCCCGACGTTGGCCGGGCACGAGACGGTCAGCCCGGTCTTCGCCGAGGACCGGCTGGTGCTGCTCTGGCTCGGTGAGCCGGTACGTACCCCGGAGGGCGTCACCGCCGGCACCCCGGTCGAGCAGGTCCGGGCCCACTACCCGGCGGCCGTCCGGCTTCGTGCTCCACAGGGGACGTACCGGTTCGACGGCCTGCTCGCCCGCCGTGGCGACCGCGCGTACCTCTTCCTGCACGACGGCCGGACGGTCCGCAAGATAATCACCGGCTACGCCGACTGGGCCCAACGCCTCTTTACCGAGGGCCACGACCCCTGCTGACCGTCCAGACGCCTCATTGGTCATGAGATTGGCGGCGGTCAAGGAAATCGACATCGCCGCCAACCCCATGATCATCCTTGTGCGAGTGGACGGCGGACGGTAGAGACGACGCATGCGTGGGGTGAGCAGGGTCGTCCTGTCGGTGGTCGGCGTGGCATTGCTGGGGGTTGCCACCAACGTCGCCACCGGCGCGCTGCCGGCGGGTTGGTCGCCGTACCTCTGGCTGGCCTGGCCCCTGCTCATCGTCCTGGTGCTGGTCCTGGTGGCGGTGGAGGTCCGCGCGGCGCGCGAGCCTCGCGCGGCGACGCCGGCCGGCGCCGCGCGGGCCCGCCGGGTGCTGCTGGAACGGGTACGCCGCTACTGGGTGACCAGCGTCCTGGACCGCTCGCTGCACGAGGAGATCCGGATCGAGCTGGGCATCACGGCGACCGCCGACGACCGCCGGCACCCGTGGACGGTACGGGCCAGTCACCGGGACGGGTTCAGCGGAGTCCTCGACGCCCGGACGTCCATGGCGGCGCTCTTCGACCGGCTCGACCGCGCGGTGGTGATCCTCGGCGCGCCGGGCGCCGGCAAGACGACGACCCTGCTGGAACTCGCCCGGGACCTGCTCAACCGGGCCGAGGCCGACCCGGAGGCGCCGATCCCGGTGGTGCTCAACCTCGCCTCCTGGGCCACCCACCGCCGGCCGCTCGCGCGCTGGCTGGTCGACCAGCTCACCGAGCGGTACGGCATCCCGCCCGAGCAGGGGTCGGCCTGGGTGGCGGCCGGCGAGATCCTGCCCCTGCTCGACGGCTTGGACGAGGTGACCGAGGAGCACCGGGACGCCTTCACCCGGGCGATCGCCGACTACCACGCCGGCCAGCCGCTCACCCCGCTCGCCGTCTGCTGCCGCAGCGCGGAGTACGAGCGGCTCGGCACCGGTCTGCCGGTCTACGGCACGGTCACCATCCAGCCCCTCGGCCGGGCCCAGATCAAGCGGTACGCGGAGGCGGCCGGGCTGGCCGGGCTGCGGGCCGCGCTCGCCGCCGACCCGGAGCTGTGGGACCTGGCCGACTCGCCGCTGCTGCTCAGCATCATGGCCCTCGCATACGCCGACGGTCCGGCGTCCAAACCGGACACGTCCGGCTCCGGACGACAACGGCTCTTCGCCCGGTACGTCGAGACGATGCTGCACCGGCGGCCGCATCCGCACTACCCGCCGGCGCGGATCACCGCCTGGCTGACCACCCTCGCCCGTGAACTCCGGGACCGTGGGCAGACGGTCTTCGTGCTCGACCTGATCGACGAGACCTGGTCGCCGCGACCCGGCCGGATCGCGGTGGCGTCCCTGCTCGCCCAGGTCGTCAGCCTCGTCGCCGTGGGCGCGGTGCTCGGCCTCTGCGGTTGGTGGCTGTCCGAACCGCCCAGCCGGGTCGCCGCCGCCGGCATGGTGGTCCTGGCGGTCTTCCTGTACGTCGCCCACTACAACAACCTGCGGCTACTGGCCCACCTGCTGCGCCGGCAACGCGAGGACCTGGGCGGTTACGGCTGGTTGACGGGTTCGCTGATGAGCGCGGTGGCCGCGGTGCGGGTCGAACGGCCGACCGTGGCCGCCATCGGGGCGCTCTCCGTCGCCGTCGGGGTGCTCTCCGCCCTGCCGGACGCGGCCGACCTGACCTGGACCGCGGGCATCGGGTACGGCACCGGCTACTTCCTCGCCGCCCTCGCCGCCTTCGCCGCGCTGGACAGCGCCCACGTGCTGCTGTTCCTCCGCCCACCTCCACTCGCGGCGGACCGGCGTGAGGTGCCCAGCCCGCTCCTACGCCGCCGGCTGGCCTTCGTCTCCCGCCGGCTGGTGCCTCTCGGGCTGACCGCCGGCGGCCTGGCCGCAGCCGCCGCCGCCCCGCTCACCAGCGTGGGCGACGCGGTCCGGTTCGGGGCGCTGCTCGGCGCCGGAGCGATGCTGGTGGTGCTGGCCCTGGTGGCGCTCACGCCGGTCGCGGAGCAGTGGCTGGTCCGGCGGGGCCTCGCCCGTCGCCAGGTGCTGCCGTACCCGGTGCTGCCGTTCCTCAACTACGCCGTGCAGTGCCTCTTCCTGCGCCAGGTCGGCGACGGCTACATCTTCGTGCACCGGGAACTGCTGGACCACTTCGCGGCCGGGCCGGAGCCGATCCCCCACCAGCCGGCGGAGCCGGCGACCGAGACGGCGGCCCCGGCGACCGGGTCCGTCGCGGAGGGACGGGCGACCGGCTGAACGCCGCCCCATCGCACGGTCGGCGGATTGCCGAAGATCATTCTCCGTGGAATCATCTCCACGCCCGCGCAGTCGCCGCGTGGCGTTCATGGGGAGTTGAGTTGAGCGCAACCCTGCCCTCCCGCCCGGACAATCGAACCGGCAGAGGATTTCCACGGCTCGCGCTGGTCGCCACGGCCGTACTGACCGTCCCGGCGTTCCTGGTCGGCCCGTCCGCCACCAGTCCCGGCGGGACGACGCCGGCCGCGACCACCGCCGCCACGACCACCAGGGCCGCATCGACCGCAGCCGGATCGCCGGCCGCCGCCAGCGCAGTCACGCCCGCGCCGACCGCCTCGGCCCCGGCCGCCGCCCCGACGCCTACGTCGGCGGCTAGCGCGACCGCCGAGCCGACGGCGGAGCCGACCCGGACCCGGACGGCCAGGGTCACCCAGCAACCGTGGAACAGCCGCAACGGCACCTGCGGCGGTGAGCTGGCCCTCGGCACGGTCGAGACCTGCCCGTCGATCGTCGACCAGCAGCGGAACATCTGGACGTTCACCGCCACCGCCGACTCGGACACCCTGTATGCCCAGCTGGTGGAGCTTTCGGGTGCCAGCCTCTCTGCTCAGGTGACCGACTCCGGCGGCACGAAGTTCTGTGACATCGACCCCTACCGCGAGTACCTCACCTCGTGCCGGCTCGGCTCCGCGGGCAGCTACACGATCACGGTGACCACCGTCAACGGGAGCAGGGGCGGTTACACCCTCTCCGTCGAGTCGCGGCGGGCTCCGTCGGCGTGCGCGCAACTGCCGGAGGACGTCTTCTCCTGGGCGTCGGCCGGGCTCAGCGGCACCTACCCAGCCGGGTTGGCCGCCCGCTGCTTCACGTTCGACCAGCCCACCGGCACCAAGCTGTTCATCGCCGCGCCGCACCTCCGCGATCGCAGCGGCCTCTACGCGCAGATTCTGGACGCTAAGGGCTTCATGCTCTGCGGTTCCGTCACCGACAACTCCGACTGCGAGCTGAGCACGGCCGGACCGTACCGGCTCTTCCTCCAGCAGATCGACGGCGAGGCAGCCCCGTACGCCCTCAGGCTTCCGCGCATTTCTCGGGCGGTCGGCTGCGCGACGCTACCGCTGGCCCCGTTCGGCGACCCGGGAGCCGCCATCGGTCAGGGCCGTCTGGAGCCGAACCAGAAGACGTGCCACGCGTTCTCCATCACCACACCGGGTCAGGTCGCGGTTCGCATCCACCCGTCCGACGTGAGATGGAGGCTGTACGACGACACCGGGCGGTACATCTGCGGGGAGTCATCGTTGGCGGCGGACTGCGTCCTGGCCGCGGCGGGGAAGTACACGGTGCTGCCCTGGGGCGACAACACTGCCAACCCCCGGGACTACCAGCTGACGGTGACGCCGACGCAGCACGCCGAAGGGTGCGCCCCGGCCGTCGACACCGGTTGGGACCAGGCGACCGTCAGCGCACGGTTGACCTCTGTGGTGCAGACGATCTGCCACCCGTTCCAGGGCAAGGCCGGCGACCGGGTCGCCACCTACACCGCACCCGTCGAGATGACCAAATGGCTGGTCGGCGAGGGCGGCACCTGGACCTGCGCCTACTCGGCCCCCACCTCCGGTGGGTGTGTGCTCCCGGCCGACGGCACGTACCGGGTGGTCTGGTATCCGTCGCGGCAGGTCACCGACAGTCTCGGCCCGACATTCCAGCTGCAGATCCGGCGGATTTCCGACCCCACCGGCTGCCCAGCTCTCGTACCCGGCAGTTACGACGCCGCTCCGGTCGTGGGCCCGATCCGCTGCCGCACGGTCGAGATCGCGGAGGCTGGCGACTACCGGCTACGCACCGTCAGCGCGACCAACCAGGGCGTGTTGAGCTGGCTGTACGACCACCAGGGTCGAAGGGTCTGCGCCGCCCCCCTCTTCGAGCCCACACCACCCGCGTCCGGTTTCCCCTACACTTGTGCGCTTTCCACCGCCGGACGGTACACAGTGGTGTTCGACCCGTACAACGTCGTCGAGAACGACGTCGAGTACGCCGCAGCGCTTTTGCCGTGGGCTCCGTCGGGCTGCGCCAGCGTGTCCGACACCGGGTGGCGGGATGCGGCCCACCGGCTCGACTTCCCGGCCGCCGGGCAGATCAACTGCCTTCGGTTGACCAGTCCGGCCGGTGCCCGCATCGTTGAATCGGAGCCGGATGGGGTGAACAGTGACATCGTCGTCGTGGACGCCACCGGCACCACCCTGTGCGGCGCCTCCCAACTTCGCGGGTACAGCTGCGAGCTGACCGGGCAGGCCCCGTTCTACGCGCTGCTGAAGGGCCGAAGCGGTAAGCCCGCCGACGCCTACGCGGTGGCCTTCTCCCGGGTCGACGGGCCGCCCGCCTGCCCGGTGCTGCCCGCGGACACCACGGTCATCACCGGGGCGGACCGGTTCGTGACCTGCTTCTCGATCCCGGCCGATCAGCACGCCGCGACGGGAAGCGTCACCTGGACGCGCACCGCCGGCACCGGAAGCGCCAAGGTGTCGGTCTTCGACAGCCAGGGCAACCGGTACTGCCGGCCCAACGGCTATGACTCCGCCGGGACGCTCACCTGCAGCCTGCCGGTGGGACCGCTCACGGTGCTCCTGGAGGCCGACGGGCTGGACGCTACGTACCGGCTCGCCCACCGGGATCCCAGCGCCCCCACCACCTGAGTACTGGCAGACCGACTCAGCGTGGCAGCCCGTGGTCCGGTCGTACACCTGGAACGCCCGGTCGGTCCGCACGGACCGGCCGGGCGTTCCCGCTCCCAGCGACGGGTCAGCCCCGGCGGCCGCGCTCGCGGGGCGGGATCGGGTCGTCGTACGCCCCGGACGGGCCCGTGTAGCGCTCCCCGTCGAGGTACGGCAACGCGTTGGCGGTGCAGCCGTGCAGGCCCAGCGTCTGCTGCTGCATCACCGGCGCCGGTCGGCCCCGCCCCGGGCACCGCTCGTGCCCCATGCCCAACCGGTGCCCGACCTCGTGGTTGACCATGTACCGCCGGTAGGTGGCGAGGCTGGCGCCGTATCGCGGCACCCCCTTGACCCAGCGGGCCACGTTGAGCACCACCCGGCCGCCGTTGCGGCAGGAGGTGTAGCCGTCCGGCACGTCCCCGCACAGCTCGTCGCGGGTGCCGGGGGTCACCAGGTAGATGGTGAAGTCGGCCGGCTGGCCCCAGCCGACCCGGCGCAGCCGCAGCGTCCCGCCCGCGGTCCAGCCCTGCGGGTCGTTCAGCGTCCGGGTGACCTCCGCCGCGAACTCCGCCACCGGAATGCCCCGGATGTTCCGCTCCACCGCCACCCGGTAGCGCCACAGCCGACCGCTCCCGCCCGGCGCCGGGGTTTCGGCGGCGGCGCCGTACCACCGGTTGCCCCCGTCGGCCGGGTAGCTGACGGCGGCGGCCGTCGGCTGGGCGGTCACCGGCGGTGCGGTGGTGGCGGTGGCGGTCTCCGTCGCGACGGGCGGGGCGGGTGGTTGTCCGGCCGCCGGCAGTCCGCAACCGGCGAGCAGCGCGCTCAGCAGCAGCGGCGCGCCGATGGCGCGGGCCCGGCCCGTACTCTTCGTTGTCATGCGTCTCCCCTCGCCGCGCAGCGCCGGTCGCCGGTGGTGCGCAGCGGGGAGGACGGGTGGCCGGGCCGGAAAGTTGATCTCGCGCGGACTCAACCTTTCGTCGGTCCCACTCGTCCTGTCCGTCGTGGGATGCGCGAACGGCGGGCGGGGCGGGCATGGCTCGGGGTGACGCGGAGTTCGTCGAGTTCGCCCGGTCGGCGTCCGGTCGGCTGGTGCACGCCGCCTTCCTGATCACCGGCGACCACCACCAGGCCGAGGACGCGGCGCAGACCGCGCTGGTGCGCACCTACGCGTCGTGGTCGCGGGTCCGCGACAACGACGCCTACGGTTACGCCCGGACAGTGATGGTCAACCACCTGGTCGACAGCTGGCGCCGACCGATCCGCGAGTACCCGAGCGTGGACCTGCCGGAGCAGCGCCGGGGCGACGTCGCCGAGGAGGTGGCCACCCGGCGCTGGCTGCTCGACATCCTCGGCACGCTCAGCCCCCGCGAGCGCGCCATCGTCGTCCTGCGCTACTACTTCGATCTGCCGGAGGCGCAGGTGGCCCACGAACTCGACGTCTCGGTCGGGACGGTGAAGAGCACCAGCTCCCGTGCCCTAAAGAAGCTGCGCAAGGTCGGCGTCGGGACGCCGGCGACCCACGGGGTGGGCCGATGAACGAGGCGGACCAGCTCCGGCGGGCCATGCGGGCGACCGAACGGACCGGGCCCGAAGCCCTCGACCTGACCACGATCATGCGCGAGGGGCGCCGCCTGCGTCGCCGCCGGCGGCTCGCCGGCACCGGCGCGGCGGCGATGCTGCTGGCGGTGGTCGCGGGCGCCACGGTCGCCGTACGGCAGGCGGCGCCGCCGGAGCCGGAACGGTCGGCCGCGCCGGCGGTCACCGCGCCGGCCGTCCGTCCTTCGGAGCCCACACCAACCCCGGTGGAGCCGCGACCGGTGCCGATCGGTGGCGTGGTGGACAGCGGGATCCGGTACGGCAGCGACGAGCGGGTCTTCTACTTCGTCGCCGTCCACCTGCCCCACGAACCCCGGGTGAAGATCGGGCTGGTCGCCGGCCGGCGGGCCGCCGACGGCACGCTGACCTCGGACTTCCTGGCCAACGACGTCGAGGGCAGCGACCGGCGGCCGGGATTCCACGAGATCGGCTACGACGCGTACGTCTCCAGCGCGGACCGCCCGCCGATGCCCACCTTCGGCTACTTCGTGGGGCCGGCGAGCCGCATCATCGGCACCGTGGACGGCCGGCAGGTCGACGCCCGGTTGGCGAAGTGGAGCGAGGACCCGCGGGTGGTGATCTTCTGGTTCGACCCGCAGCGGCTGGCCCCCGGCGTACGCCTGGACGGCATCATCGCCCGCGACGCGCAGGGCCGGAAGCTCTGACCGCCGAAGGCGGAACGCCGGGCTGATCAGTGCGGATCTGCCGGGCATTCGCCCTCGCGTCAGGTCGGCTTGCTAACGGACAGCCAGTGAGCGGCGAAATCGGTGATGATTGCTCCGCCTCGGTCGTTCAGATGGATGTGGTCGACGAGCAGTTCACGTCCACCGTTGCGGGCGACCTCGTCCCAGCTTCGTCCGAACAGGTAGTGCTTCGCCGCCGCACCGAAGGCCACTGCGAAGCTGAAGTCGTACGGTGTCGGGTTGCCGTCGCGTGCGCGACTCGCGGTTGGTCGACGCCCGGCGGGCCTGACGCAACTATCGGATCCGGCAACGGCCCAATACAGTACAGGCACCGCGGGGCCGGCCAGCAGCGTCGGACAACGGCACCACAAAACGGGGCGTGGGCATTGGGCACGGGACTTCTGGCGCGTTCACCGCTGGTCCGGTTCGGCGGTAGGCTCCCGACTCTGGCGGACCGGTTCGACGGCCGGGCCAACAGCATCGGCGTGCTGCGGTTGACGCTGGCGTTCGCGGTGCTCGTCGCGCACTGCTGGCCCCTCGCGCTGGGCCGGCCGATGCTCGGCAGCGCCGAGACGATGCGGCAGACCGATGTCGGCAAGCTTGCGGTGTACGGCTTCTTCGTTCTTTCCGGCTTCCTCATCACTGGCAGTGCGCTGCGTTTCAGCCTGCCGCGGTACCTCTGGCACCGCGCGCTGCGCATCCTGCCCGGTCTGTGGGTGTGCCTGCTGCTGACCGCGCTGGTGATGGCGCCGGCGGTCGCGTACTACGAGTTGGGCACCCTTGCCGGCTTCTGGGACCACCCGTACGGCCCGTGGCAGTACCTACGGTCGAACTGGCTGTTCGCCATGGACCAGTGGACGATCTCCGGCATCCTCGGCGACGTGCCGTATGGACGCGGTCTCGAGGGCGGCGGCCCGGTCAACGGTTCACTGTGGACTTTGCGGTACGAGGTGGTCTGCTACGTCATGCTGGCGGCGCTGGTCGCGGCTTCGGTCCTGGCCCGGGCGCGCGGCGCCGTGGTGCTGCTGCTGCTCGGTGCGTACGGGGTCGTCGTCGAGGACTTCGTCCGGGGTGACGGGCTCATCGCCCGCCCGCCCAAGCACGGTGTGCTCGGCCCTTACCCGGTCGTCGGTGTGTTCGACAAGCAGGTTGTCATCTACCTGGCCTTCGTCTTCCTGCTCGGTGCGGTTGCCAAGCTGTACGCGCACCGGGTGCCCATGACCGGCTGGCTGGCAGCCTTCGCCGCCGTCGGGCTCGCCGTGACGCTGCGGTTCGGTGCCTTCTGGGTCATCGGTGTGCCGCTGCTGGCGTACCTGCTGCTGTACCTGGCGGTCGGTCTGCCCCGCTGGCTGCACTCCATCGGCCGCAAGCGGGACTACTCGTACGGCATCTACATCTACGCGTTCCCAGTGCAGCAGGTGGTCGCCCTGCTCATCGGGGTGCGGTACGGCTTCGTCACGTACCTGGCGGCGTCGACCGCCGGCACGCTGGTCCTCGCGGCGCTCTCCTGGCACCTAGACGAGTAGTTCCGAATCCCGGTCAGTGGTCGTAGGCGATCAGTGACCGGGTGACGGGTGCGCCGGTCTTGTTGTTGTGCCAGATGGCGGCAGCCATGGCCAGGAGACGCTGGGCCACCCGCAC
>NZ_QGSW01000175.1:0-14865 GCF_003176715.1 Micromonospora sp. S4605 | reverse complement strand
GGCTGGGCCACGGTGCACGCCCACCACCTCTACCTGTTCCGGTACGACCGGGGGCCCGTCGGCGAGTTCGTCACGGCGCTGCGGGGCCTCGGCGTCCCGGCGGTGCCGGGCTATCCGGTGCCGCTCTATCGGCAGCCGCTGTTCGCCGACCGGTACGCGACGGTGCATCTGCCGGAGACCGAGCGGGCCTGCCGGGAGACCGTGTGGTTGCCGCACGAACTGTTGTTGGCCCCGCTCGAACGGATCGCCGACGTGGTGAGCGCCGTGGAAAAGGCGCATCAGTGAACCTGTTCGACTGCAACGCGATGCTCGGCCGGCTCCCCTCCGCCCCCGCCGGCGAGGGGACGGTCGCGGCGCTGACCAAGGTGATGGACCGCTTTGGTATCGAGGCGGCGGTGGTCGCTCACACCGCCGCCTGGCGCCACGACCCCGTCACCGGCAACGCCCAGCTGCTGGCCGAGGTCGCTGGCGAGCCGCGACTACGACCCGCGTGGGTCGGCCTGCCGGACGGCTGCGGGGAGGTGCCGCCGCCGGCGCAGTTCGTGGCCGTCGTGCGCCGTCACGGCGTCGCCGCCGTACGTCTCTACCCGGCCGACCACGGCTACGACCTCGCCGGGCCCGACGTCACGCCGCTGCTGGACGCGCTGGCGGCGGCGCGACTTCCGCTGCTCGTCGACGCCGACCAGGCACCGCTGGCCGAGATCGAGGCGATTGCCGCGGCCCGACCCGCCCTGCAGGTGGTGGTGTGCCAGATCGGCTACCGGGCGCTGCGCCGACTCGCCGGCGTCCTCGTCCGTACCCCCAACGTGCACGTCGACCTGTCCTATCTCGGCACCCATCTCGCACTCGAGTGGCTGGTGGAGCGGTTCGGGACGGGCCGGTTGCTGTTCGGCACGGGCCTGCCGGCCCGGGACCCGGCCGACGCGGTGACCCGGCTGCTCTGGTCCGAACTCGGCGACGCGGAGGTCGCCGCGATCGGTGCCGGCAACCTGCGCCGGCTCATCGGAGGGGAGCTGTGGTGACCGCCGATCCGCTCACCGAGGCCGTCCGCAACCGGGCACCGCTGACCGGAACCGGCGTGATCGACGCCCACGCCCACCTCGGCCCGTACAGCCGGTTCTTCATCCCAGACCCGTCGGCGGAAACGATGGTGCGGCTGATGGACCGGTGCGGGGTCAGCTACGCCGTGCTGTCCTCGTGCCTGGCCATCGAGCTGGACACCGCCGACGGTAACGCCGCCACCGCCGCCGCCGTCCGCGCCCATCCGGACCGGCTCGGCGGCTACCTGACGGTGAATCCGCACCAGGATCCGGAGGTCGAGGTGGCCCGGTGGGCCGACGACCCGGCGTTCGTCGGGATCAAGCTGCACCCGAGCCTGCACGAGTACCCGGTGACCGGACCGGCGTACCGGCCGGCGTGGGAGTTCGCCGCGCGCACCGGGCGCCCGGTGCTCAGCCACACCTGGACCGGCTCGCCGTACGACGATCCGGCCCTGCTCGCCGCCGTCGCCGAACGCCATCCCGACGTGACGATCCTGCTCGGGCACGCCGGTGCCCTGCCGGCCGGCTTCGACACGGTCATCGAGCTGGCCCGCCGGCACCCGAACCTCTACCCGGAGATCTGCGGCTCCTTCTTCACCGGTCGGTCGCTGGCGCGGCTCGTCGGCGAACTGGGCGCGCACCGGGTCATCTACGGCTCCGACTTCCCGTTCATCGACCTGCGGTACTCGATCGGCCGGGTGCTCTTCGCCGACCTGCCCCTGGCCGACCGGGTAACCGTGCTCGGCGGCGCCTTCGCGGCGCTGCTCCCACCGCGACCCTGACCGCATCTGCTACCGCGAAGGATGAACGATGAGAATCGCCGGACTACCCACCCCGGATGGACTCCGGGTCGGCATCGGCGTCGGCGACCTGGTGGTGCGCGCCGACGCGCTTGGACTACACGCCGACCCGGTGGCGGTGGCGATGCTGCCCGACGCGCAGCGGCGGCGCTGGCAGGCCGCCGCCGAGGCCCGGGCGGCGGCCGGACCCGACGGTGACGTCGTGCGGCGGCTGAGCCAGACGCCGCTCGGGCCTCCCGTCTGGCCGGTGCCCAAGATGATCTGCCTGGCGTTGAACTATCGGGCACACGCCCAGGAGGGCGGGTTCACCCCACCGGCCCGGCCGGTCATCTTCCTGAAGGGCCCAAACACCCTCGTCGGCCACGGCTGCGACGTGACCGTGCCGCCGCTGACCCGGCGCATCGATCATGAAGGTGAGCTGGCGGTGGTGATCGGGCGCAGGTCGCGGCACCTCACCGCCTCCACCTGGCGCGACGCGACCGCCGGCTACACGATCTGCAACGACCTGACCGCCCGCGACCTGCAACTGGAGGACATCGAGGCGCGGCACCCGTGGGACCTGTCCAAGAGCATCGACGGCTACGGGCCGCTGGGCCCGTGGCTGGTGACCACCGACGAGGTCCCCGATCCGCAGGCCCTCGACCTGGAGGTGCGGGTCGACGGCGAGCCGCGCCAGCGGGGCCGCACGGACCAGATGATCTTCGGGGTCGGTGAGCTGCTGATCCGGCTCAGCGCGGTGATGACGCTGGAACCGGGCGACGTGATCGCCACCGGCACGCCGGAGGGCATCGGGCCGGTGGCGGACGGGTCGACCGTCGAGGTGCGGGTCGGGGACCTCGGCGTGCTGCGCAACCGAGTGGTGTTCGAGGCCAGGCCGGCGACCGGAGCCGGCGGGGCCGCGACCAGGCCGGCCGAGGTGGCCGCCGCCACCGGCGGAGAGGCGGTGCGGTCGTGAGGCACTATCCGAGCGCCGCGGAGCCGGCCGGACGCAGCTTGGGCGACGCGGAGACAGCGGCGCTGGCCGAGGTCATCGCCTCCGGAAAACTCAACTTCACCGTCGGCGGCACCCAGACCCCCGCTCTGGAGCACGAGTTCGCCACGCTGCTCGGCGTCGACCACGCGGTGGCCTGCTCCTCCGGGACCGCCGCCCTGCACCTGGCCGTCGGCGCGGTCGACCCGGCGCCCGGGGACGAGATCATCACCACCCCGCTGACCGACTTCGGCACCGTCATCCCGATCCTGGCGCAGAACGCGGTACCGGTCTTCGCCGATGTCGACCCGGAAACCGGCGTGCTCGACCCGGTCAGCGTCGAGTCCCTGATCTCCGGCCGGACCCGGGCGATCGTCGCCGTGCACCTGTTCGGCGCAGCCGCACCGGTCGACACGCTGCGCGAGATCGCCGACCAGTACGGCGTCGCCCTGATCGAGGACTGCGCGCAGGCGTACCTCACGGCGCTGCCCGACGGCCGCCTCGCCGGCACCGTGGGGCACGCCAGCTGCTTCTCGTTGCAGCAGTACAAGCACATCACCTGCGGCGACGGTGGCCTCGCGGTCAGCGCCGACCCGCAGTTCGCCGCCGCGATGCGGCTGTTCGCGGACAAGGGCTGGCCCCGGGCCACCGGCGAGCGCACCCATCTGTCGTTCGGGATGAACTACCGGATGACCGAACTGCAGGCGGCGGTCGCCCGTGTCCAGCTCGTCAAGCTGCCCTCCGTGGTAGAGCGCCGGCGGCACAGCGCCCGACGCCTCGCCGAGGCGTTGCGCCCGCTGGCCGGGATCCGCGTGCCGGCCGACCTCGACCGGCACGCCGTGTGGCTGTTGCCCGTCGTGCTGGACGTGGACGCGGCGGGGGCGGACAACCAGGCGTACGCCAAGGCGCTCGCCGCCGAGGGCGTCCCGGTGTCCGCCGGCTACCTCGACCAGCCGGTGTACGGGTATCCGGCCATCGCGCAGCGGCGCCTGTACGGTGGATCCGGCTTCCCGTTCACCAGCCCGCCGGCCCGCGTCGAGTTCCGCTACGGACCCGGTCTGTGCCCGCGCGCAGAGCGGCTGATCGGCCGGACCCTGCTGGTGTTGCACTGGAACGAGGCGTACACCGACGGCGACGTGGACGCGATCGCGGAGGCCTTCGTGCGCGTCCACCACCGGCTGCGCGTGGGTAGTCTGCACCCAGGTGCTGAGATAGGAGTGTGACGGTGCGGGAGGCGAGTTCGGAGGGGCTCGGCTACAAGCTGACCGTCGGCGTCGTCGGCACCGCCGACGTGGTGGCCACCACCATGCACCTCGGTGCGGACTTCGCCGACGGGCCCGTCGACTTCCGGCTCGTCGCCGTGGCCTACGAACACGAGGCAGACATCGCCCGGGAACTGGCCCGGGTCCAGCCCGAGCTCGACGTGTGCCTCTTCGCCGGCCCCCTGCCATACGACCTGGCGCGGGAGGCGGGTGCCCTCAGCGTGCCAGCCACCTTCGTTCCACTCTCCGGATCCGCGCTGTACGGCACGCTGCTGCGTGCTGTCCTCGACGGCGGGTACGACCTGCGCCGGGTCAGCATCGACTCGGTGCCGCGGCGGGAGGTCGACGAGGCCTACAGCGAGATCGGGGTCCCCGCCGACGACGTCTCCGTCCTGGAGTACTCCGATCCCTCCTCGCCCAGCGCGTTCGAGTCGTTCCACGCGGAGCTCCACCGCTCCGGCACCACCACCCTCGCCCTGACCAGTGTGCGTTCGGTGGCGCAGCGGCTCGCCGCGGCCGAGGTGCCCGTGCTGCTCGTCCGGCCCACCAAGGCGACCGTGCGCGTCGCACTGCGGACGGCGCTGCTGCTCGGGCTCGGCAGCCGGCTGGAGGAGTCACAGATCGCCGTCGGCATCGTCGAGGCGCCGGTGACGGGTGGTGACTTCGGCGCGCTCCGGCTGGCCCTGCAGGGCCTGCTGCTCGACGAGGCGCGCGGGATGGGCGCGACGGTGCTGCCGCGGGACGAGCGCAGCTACTACGTGGTCGCCACACTCGGCTCCCTCGTCGCGGCGACCGACGACTTCGCGGTCCCGCCGTTCGTCGAGCGGGTCCGAGCCGAGCTCGGGATCGACATCGAGCTGGGCATCGGGCTGGGGGCGACCGCGCGGGAGGCCGAGGCCAACGCGCGGACGGCCCTGGGCCGGTCCCGCACCGACGGCGAGCACGACAGCTACCTAGTCGGGCACGATGGGCACGTCCTGCTGCTGCCGTCGCGACCTCGGGTGCGGATGGCGGCGCAGAAGGAAGCGCGGACCAAGGCCGTCGCGACCCTGCGCCGGCTGGTCACCGCGATGCGGTCCGCCGCGCGACTGCCGCAGTCGGGGCCGGTGGTCGTGGACGCCTCCACCGTCGCGGACCTTCTCCAGATCACCCCGCGGGCAGCCCGCCGGCTGCTGAACACCCTGTCCGAGCTCGGCCTGGCGTGGCAGATGCCCCCGGCGCGGACCACCGGCCCGGGCCGGCCGCGCCAGTCGTACCGCCTGATGCTCGAACGGCTCGGCTGAGCGTCCCCCGAATCCGATTGGGAGGCTCCTCATGGCGTACCGTCTCGCGGACCTGCGCGCCGAGACCGTGCCGCCGCTCCTGCCGGACGGCGGGGGTGAGGAACAGTGGGCCGGCGCCCGCGCGGCGATCGAGCGGGTGTGGCGGCGCTGCCTCGGCCCGTTGCCCGGGCCCGTCGCGGTGCGCCAGACGGTCGTCGCCGAGCACCACGAGGCGGACCACGTCCGGCGGCACCTGGTCTACGACGCACCCGGGGGCGAGCAGGTGCCGGCCATCCTGCTGGTGCCGCACCATGCGGCGGCCGACCGCCCGGCGCCCGCGGTGCTCGCCCTGCACCCGACGGTCGACACCGGCAAGGTGGACGTCGCGACCGCCGCCGGTCGGCCCAACCGGCGGTACGGACTGGAACTCGTCCAACGTGGCTTCGTTGTGCTCGCCGCCGACGCCATCACCGCGGGTGACCGGATCCGCGACGGCGAGCAGCCGTTCCACACCGCCGGCTTCTACGCGCGCAATCCGGGCTGGACCGCAGTCGGCCGCATGCTCGTCGACCACGTGCAGGCGGTCGAACTGCTGCGCACTCTCGACGTGGTCGACCCGGACCGCATCGGCGCGATTGGTCACTCGCTGGGCGGATACAACGCGATCTTCCTGGCCGGGCTCGACCCACGGATCCGAGCCGTCGCCGTGAGTTGCGGGTTCAGCGTGTTCGCCGACGACCCAGACCCGGGCCGGTGGGGCGAGCGGGACTGGTTCTCCCATCTGCCACCGCTCACCGCGGACCTGACGGCCGGCACGGTGCCGTTCGAGTGGCACGAGATCGCGGCGCTCGTCGCGCCGCGCCCGATGTTCAGCTGGTCGGCGCGGCAGGACGAGATCTTTCCGAACTGGGCGGCCATCGCAGCCGGGACGGCACAGCTCAGCAGGCTGTACCACGCCCTCGGTCACCCGCGGCGGGGCGAGTTCCTGGCCGGCGACGGCGGGCACGACTTCCCGGCATCCGCCCGGCTGGCCGCGTACGCCTTTCTCGAGCGGTGGCTCAACCCTTGATGCCCGAGGACATGACACCCTCGGTGAGATAGCGCTGACCGAAGAGGTAGGCGACGGTCAGTGGCACCGAGGCAACCACCGCGCCGGCCATCACGGCGTTGAGCGGCACGTTTTGCTTGTGCAGCCCGGCGACCCCGACGGTCAGCGTCTGCATGCTGGTGTCCTGTCCGACCAGCAGCGGCCACAGGAAGTCGTTCCAGTGCCAGAGGAAGACGAAGATGCCGAGGGTGGCCAGGATCGGCTTGCACAATGGGAGCACGATCCGCCAGTAGATCCACCAGTCCGAGCAGCCGTCCAGGCGGGCGGCCTCGATGAGTTCGTCGGGGATGGTGCTGATGAACTGGCGCAGGAGGAACACCCCGGTCGCGTTGGCGAGCGTCGGGACCACCATCCCCCAGTAGGTGTCCACGCCGCCCGCCTTGGCGATGAGGATGAACAGCGGGATGAGGGTGATCTGGTAGGGCACCATCAGCATCGCCAGGAACGACCAGAACATCACCTCCCGGCCGGGGAAACGCTTCTTGGCGAAGCCGTATCCGGCCAGCGAGGACAGCAGGAGCACGAAGACGACCCCGACGACCGAGTAGACGGTCGTGTTGAGTGCCCAGCGGGTCAGTCCGTCGGCGGCGAAGATTCGCTCGTACTGCTCGGCGGTCAAGGGCCACGGGACGAGACTGCGCGGGATCTCGACGAATCCCTG
The DNA here is from genome assembly GCF_003176715.1 of Micromonospora sp. S4605. Classification (NCBI taxonomy): domain Bacteria; kingdom Bacillati; phylum Actinomycetota; class Actinomycetes; order Micromonosporales; family Micromonosporaceae; genus Micromonospora; species Micromonospora sp. S4605. The sequence continues at coordinate 7,762 of NZ_QGSW01000175.1, read as the reverse complement.
CGGCTTGAGGGACAGCACGACCATCGCGTAGAAGGGAAACAGCGTCACGAACGTGGCCAGCACGAGCAGCAGCGCGGTGGCACCGCGACCCAGCCGGGACGCCAGGGGCAGGCGGCGCCGTACGGCTGGCGGCCGGGCCGCCGCGGCGGTGGTCCGGGCGTGCGGGCGGGTATCGACAGTCACGTGTTCTTCCCCCCGAAGATGAGGCGCTGGACCAGTGCGATGACCAGCGTGAGCACGAACAGAGCCACCCCGACCGCGCTGGCGTAGCCGAGGTCGAAGTAGGTGAAGCCCTGGTCGTAGAGCATGTAGACCAGCGAGTAGGAACCGCGGCCCGGCCCGCCGCCGGTGAGCACATACACCGAGTCGAACACCTGGAACGAATTGATCGTGTCGAGGACGGCGACGAAGAACAGGGCCGGCCGCAGTTGCGGCAACGTCACCCGCCAGAACCGCTGCCACGGTCCCGCACCGTCCACGACTGCCGCCTCCTCGGTCTCCTTCGGCACGTCGTGCATCCGGGCGAGGATGATGAGCATGTCGAAGCCGTAGCGCCCCCAGACGGCGAGCACGGCGACGGCTGGCAGGACGAGCGCGGTGCTGCCCAGCCAGTCTCGCGGCAGGCCGAGCCAGCCCATGAGCATGGGCCAGGGGCCCTGCGGGGAGAAGATCCAGCCGAACACGACGCCGGCGAGCACGATGCTGGTCACGGACGGCAGGAAGAAGACCGAGCGGAAGAACCGCACGCCGCGGAACGCCCGCCGGGTCAGCAGCGCCATCCCGGTCGCGGCCACCATCGACAGCGGCACACTGATCAACGTGTAGACGATGGTGACCCGCAGCGCCGCCCAGAAGGCCGGATCGTCGACGAGGCGTTCGTAGTGGTCGAGCCCTCGCCAGGTGGCCCCGCCGCCGATCGTGTAGTCGAAGAAGCTGAGCAGGATGCCCGCGATCGCCGGCCCGAACCGGAAGGCCAGGAAGAGCAGCAGGCAGGGCAGGACGAAGGCGAGCCCGATCAGGGCGTCCTTGCGTCGACGTGCCCGCCGTGCCCGTCCCGGGTCCGGGCCGGCGATCTCGAGCGTTGCCACGAATTGCTCCTTCCGATTGCCGTGCTATGAGCCGAGCAGCTGGTTGGCCTGCTTGGCCGCTTCCTTCAGGGCCTCTTCGGGGCTCTTCTGGCCGATCAGCGCGGCCTGCACCTCCGACCTCAGCACGCCCTGGACGTCACGCGCCTTCACGTGGAGTTCGCCTGGGGAGGCGAAGTTCAGCAACTGCTCGGCCGGGCCGAGCACCGGGTCGTCGGCGTAGAGCGCCGGCACGGACTTGCGCGGGGCGAAGTAGCCGGAGGCCTTGTCGTAGGCGCCCATCACCTCGGCGCTGGTGATGTAGTTGATCCACTTCGCGGTGGCGTCCTTGTTCTTCGATCCCTTGAGCATCGAGAACGAGCCGACCGTGCCGTAGGTGTCCTGCGTCTTGTTCTGCAGCGGGGGCTGCGTCACCACGTTTTCCTTGCCCCACAGGTCGATCATGGTCGACGGGGCGTGCGAGTAGGTGCAGGCGACCTTGCCCTGCGCCATCCTGGTCTGCTCGATGGCGAGCTGCTGGGTGATCAGCGCCTTCTCCACGTACTCGGCCTCGACGAGCTTGCGCATGAAGGTGACCGCTTCGACACCCGCCGGGTCGTCGAACACGACCTTCTTTCCGTCAGCGGAGAAGGTCTTGCCGCCTGCCTGCCACAGCAAGGGGTAGACGACCTGGTTGATGCCGTCGGCGTAGGGGATCGCGGTGACGTCGAAGCCCTTGGCCTTGAAGGTCGGGCCGAGCGCGAGCAGGTCGTCCCAGGTCTTCGGGTAGTCCGTCACGCCGGCGGCCTCGAACACCCGCTTGTCGCAGAGCGTGGCGACGACGCTCATCAGGATGGGCGCTCCGACGATCTTCCCGTCGACCGTGACCGATCGGGTCACGTTCTCCCGGTAGTCGGCCTTCGCGTCCGCCGGCAGGTGCTTGTCGAGCGGCTCGAGCGCGTTCTGCGCGTAGAACTTCGGCAACTGGTCCGGGATCATGTAGACGGCGTCTGGCCCCTTGCCGGCAGCGATGGCTGCGGTGAGCTGCTGCTCCCGGTTGGCCCAGGGGTAGATGTTGACCTTGACCTTGGTGCCGGAGTTGGCGGCCTCGAATGTCTTGATCGTGTCGTCCCAGAAGGCCCGATGCTTCGCCTCGTCGGCGATGATCGGGTAGATCCACATCGTGACGGTCGAGTCGGAACCGCCGCCCCCCGACCCGCAGGCGGTCGCCCCGGTGGCGACGGCCAGGGATGCGAGCAATGCCGCGGCAACTCTGCGTGGAGCCATACGCTCACCTCTCGTGTCATCGGGTTACGGGCCAGACCGTAGTTCCACTATTGATTCACGTCAACGGGTCGTGCCGAGTGTCCACGGTTGACCCATGCATCGCGACAAGCTGAGCGAGCATCGAAACCAGTTCGGATGGCGCGTCTGCGTCATGACCGACCACATTTGATCCTGTGATTTCGGTCTGGTCCGCTATACATTGACGCCAAGCGCTGATCTCAGGAGGTCAATGCATGGTCATCCCCCGTTCCTTCTCCCGAACGATCGCCGTCCTCGCCGCCGCCGGCCTCGCGGTGACGCTGAGCACCGCACCGAGCCAGGCGGACACGCCAGCCGAGGGCACCATCACCGACTACGGTCCGGCCAGCGTCACCAATGCCCTCGGCAACGCCGAGTTCGTTGGCGACACGCTCTACGCGGTGACGCGGGGCCTGGCGCCGAACACCGTCGGCGCGTACGACACCGTCACCGACACCGTGACCGCCCACCACGACATCCCGACCGGGATCGGCGCGTGGGCAATGACCAAGGTCGGCACCGACCTGTACGTCGGCACCCACGTCCCGTCCGACCTCTACCGCGTCGACACCCTCAGCGGCGCGGTCACCAAGGTCGCGTCGTTCGCCGACGACTTCATCTGGAACGTGACCGCGTCCCCGGACGGCAAGATCTACCTGGGCTTCTCCCCGACCGGGCGGGTCGTCGAGTACGACCCGGCCAGCGGTGGCACCCGCGACTTCGGCGTCGCCAGCCCCGGCGAGCAATACGTGCGCAGCATCGCCGCCGACGCCACCACCGTCTACGCCGGCGTCGGCGCCCATGCCCGCCTGGTCGCCATCGACCGCGCCACCGGCGCCAAGCGGGAGATCCTGCCCGCCGAGCTGACCAGCCGCGACTTCGTCGCCAGCATGTCGATGAGCGACACCCACCTCGCCATGGGCATCTCGTCCGTCGGCGAACTGCTCGTGCTCAACAAGGGGAACCCGGCGGACTACCGGATCGTTAAGGCCACCGCCCCAGGCGAGAAGTACATCGTGTCGACCGAGTTCCTCGGCGACTACGTCTACTTCACCGGCCGGCCGTCCGGCGCGCTCTACCGCTACCACCTCGCCACAGGCCAGGTCGAGACAGTGGGCGTCCCCTACCCCGAAGCGGGCACGCCTCGACTGCTGACCCACGCCGGAAAGCTCTACGGCATCCAGGACGGCGCGGTCTTCGTCTACGACCCCGCCACCGGCTCGCTCGACCACCGCAACCTCGTACAGCGCGGCTTCCGGGCCTCGGCCGAGCAGCCGATGGTGATGCTCTCCGACGGCCGGCGGGTCTACGTCTCCGGCAAGGGCGGCGTGCAGATCCACGACCTGGCCGCCGATGAACAGACCCGGCTGGGCCTGCCGGGCCAACCGAAGGCGATGTCCGCCGTGAACGGCCAGATATATATGGGCGTCTACACGCAGGCGCTGCTCTACCGGCACACGCCGGGCGAGGCCGACGCCGACCTGCTGGCCCGCGTCGGCAACCGGCAGGACCGGCCGCGGGACATGGTGTACGACGAGCGCAGCGGCCTGATCGTCATGCCGACCCAGCCGGAGCCCGGGCAGACCGACGGCGCCCTGGCGCTCTACGACGTGGCCGCCGGCACGCTCGACGTACGCCGGCCGGTGGTCGAACGGCAGAGCGTCTACTCGGTGACCACCCAGCGCGGTACGGCGTACCTGGGCACCAACATCCAGGAGGGGTTCGGCCTGCCGCCGGTCACCACCACCGCCCGGCTCGCGGCCTTCGACCTGGATGACCGTGCCGTCACCTGGCAGATCGAGCCGGTCCCCGGCGCGGCCTTCATCGCCGACCTCGGGCACACCGCGTCGCGGATCTACGGGGTGACCGACACGGGGGTCTTCTTCGAGGTCGACCCGGTCCGGCGCACGGTGACCCGCACGGTGAGCGTCGGCTCCGCCGGCGGTGACCTCGTGGTCCGGGACCGGGTCGCCTACGGCACCGACGGCAACCGGCTCTACAAGGTGGACCTGGTGAAGTTCACCGTGACCACCGTCGCGGACGGACTGGCCGGCGAATGGTTCGACGGCGCGAAGCTCGCCGCCGACCCGTGCGGGTGCGCGCTCTACACGCTACGCGGCCGCAACCTCATCAAGATCGACATTTCTGGCCGGAGGTGACAGTCATGCGTCGTTTCCTTCTCGCCGCCACCTCGTCCGTGGCGCTGCTCCTGCCGGTGGGCGCCGTCGCAGTGCCCGCCGCGGCGGCCGAACCCGCACCGCCCGTCGGCACCGTCACCGACTTCGGGGTCCAGTCCACCGCGCTGACCGTCTTCGAGGGCCACCTCGGCACCGACGCAGCCGGGCAGCCGGCGTGGTACGGGGTGCAGATGGGCACGCCCGGCGTGGTGGCCATGGTGGACCCGGTCGACCGGACGCACCGCGCCACGTTCGAACTGCCCGACTCGTCCGGCGGGTGGGGCATCACCCAATCCGACGACGGCACGGTCTACGCCGGCAGCTACCCCAACGCCCACGTCTACCGGATCGACCCGGCCACCAGCGCGGTGACCGACCTCGGCGCCCCGGTTGCCGGCCAGACCGTCCTGTACGGCTTCCGTCCCGGCCGTGACGGCCGGATCTACGGTGGCACCTACCCGGGCTCGCACGTCTTCTCGTACTCGCCGACCGAGGGATTCCGCGACTACGGCTCGATGTATCCGGGCCAGCACTACGCCATCGACGTGGCGGTAGATTCCGATCGCGAGGTGCTCTGGGCCGCCGTCGGCACCGGCGGGCACCTGATCCGGCTCGACCTGCGCACCGGGGAGAAGCGCGACATCTGGCCCGCCGAGCTGCAAGGGGATGTCAACCACCCGTACGACATCAACCTGGTTGGCGGCCGGTTGTTCGTGAAACGCAGCAAGCTGCAGGCGCTCGTGCTCGACCCGGACACCGGCGCGGTGCTGGCGGACAACTTCACGATCAGCTCGCGGGGCACCTCGGGGCTCGCCCCCGACGGCCGCACCGTGTACTTCACCTCGGGCACCTCCCTGTGGCACTACGACGTGGCCACCGACACCCTCGGGCCGGTACGCGACGCCGGCGGGGCCGAGGTGCGCAGCGGCGGGCCCGGCGTCGGGTTCGGCTTTCTGGACGGCCGGCTGCACGCTCTGATCGGCAACTACTTCGGCGACGCGCTCTGGTATGACCCGACGACCGGTGCCAACGAGCGGTTCAAGCTGCCGTTCCCCCACCAGCCGATCGACATCAACAACATCACCACCGCACCGGACGGGCGCGTCTACACCAACCTCTATATCAACGGGAACCTGAGCGCGCTCGACCCGGCGACCGGCACGGCGACCAACCTCGGCCGGATCGGCCAGGCCGACGGCTTCGGCTGGCACGACGGCATCATGTACCAGGGCGTCTACCCGAACGCCTCGGTGCACGCCTACGACCCGAACAAACCGTTCCGAGCGGGGACCAACCCGCGGGAGCTGTTCCGGCTCCAGGCGGACCACGGGCAGAACCGCCCGGTTGCCTTCGCCGACGCCGGCACGGCGATGTACATCGGCAGCACCCCGGACTACGGGATGTTCGGCGGGGCGCTGACCCGCTACGACTACACCACGGGGCAGCACACGGTCCAGCGCGACATCATCCCCGACCAGGGGGTGATCTCGCTGGCCGTGGTCGGTGACACGCTGTGGGGCGGCAGCAGCATCAACGGCGGTGGCGGCACGACACCCAGGGCGACCGAGGCCCGCCTCTTCACGGTGGACCTCGACACCGGTGCGGTGACCGACCGCGGTGTACCCGTGCCCGGAGCCAGCTCGGTTACCTCGCTGGCCGCCGGCCCGGACGGCCGGCTGTGGGGCCTGGCCGACAACACCCTGTTCGTGGTGGATCCGATCAGCGGCGCGCTGGTCCGGCGGGTGACCCTTCCCGGACGGTACGGAGGTGTGCAGGACGACCTGTTCGTCAACCCCGACGAGCACGTCTACGTCTCGCTCGACGGGTACCTGCTGCGCGTGGACCCGCTCTCGTACGCGGTGACCGTCCTGCGCGACGCCGGCACCTACCGTCTCACCCAGGACCGGCAGGGCGACCTCTGGTTCCGGAGCGGGGTGAAGGGTAACAACAACGCCGTCCAGTACGGCGCCCGCCTGCTGCGCTACGCCCCGCCGGCCGACGCCTGCCCCGGCTCCGACCTACGGGTGACGGTCATCGTGGACGGCGTCGACAGCGGGGTGGCCAATCGTTACCGGCCGGACGGCTGCACCGTCAACGATCTGATCCGCGAGCAGGACCACGCCACGCACGAGGCGCTGATGGAGCACGTCACCGCAGTCACCCGGGCGCTGGTGGACGCCGGCATCCTCACCCGCACCGATCGAGTCGCGATCATCTCGGCAGCCGCCCGATCGGACGGCTGACACGATGGTGGGGCCGGCCGGCAGCCGGCCCCACCGCCACAACTCGAACAAGTCCCGCAGCGATTCGACAGGCTGCGCCGGCCAGGTGGCGAGCAGCGGAGGACGTTACTTCGGTTCGCTGGGAGGTCACGCCGACTCGCTCGCCCACATCACCGCAGGTCATGGCGCCCTCCTTCATTCGGCCCCGGTGACCACCGGGCTCGGCCTCGATCATGTACATCGAGTACAACTCCGGCCCGAGTTGAACCCTAGTTAGTGCCTGTCTGAGGCGGCACCCCGCCGCCTGATCGAGTGTCGGAGCCCGATGCGAACGAGGCCTGCCGGCAGCGCGGTGAGTTGCCGTACGGTCAGCGGTTGTTGTAGGCCTCTACCACCGAGGCCGGGATGCGACCCCGTTCGGAGACCTGGTAGCCGTTCTCGGCGGCCCATTCGCGGATCGCGCGAGTGCGAGCACGACTGCTGCTGGAGGTGGCGGGACGCGTCGACCGCCGCGCCGGCCGACCCGAGTCGATGCCTCCCCGCCCCATCCGCCGGCCCGCGGTGATGTACACGTCGAGGGCCTTCCGTAGGGCGCCGGCGTTGTGGTCGGACAGGTCGATGGCGTAGGCGACACCGTCCAGGCTGAATTCGACGGTCCGGTCCGCCGCTCCGCCGTCGAGGTCGTCGGTCAGAACGGTGATCACTTTCCGGGCCATGGCGGTCACTCCCAGCGAATTCGTTGGTTTTAGCTTGAGCCGGGGAAATGGTACGCCTCGTCAGCTGCACCATCGACAGCTGGGCCATCAGCCCGAGCGGCTGAATCGACAGTGGACAGCCGTCAGTCGAACTTTCGCCGAGGACGTTCATTGAGGTGATCTCAGCAAGGTTGGGGCTGACGGTCGTATAGCAATGTGGTGAGCACGAGGGCACTGCGGGCGATCTCTCCGATGGTCGTCGGGCTGGCGGTGACGTGTTGCAGCGCTTTCCAGCCGCG
>NZ_QGSW01000097.1:0-15003 GCF_003176715.1 Micromonospora sp. S4605 | reverse complement strand
CGCCGCCCCCGACCACCCCGCCGCCGGGCGGGTGCACGGCCAGCTACACGGTGGTCAACCAGTGGCCGGGCGGCTTCCAGGGCGAGGTGAAGGTGACCGCCGGGTCGGCCGCCATCACCGGCTGGACGACGACCTGGACGTTCGCCAACGGCCAGGCGGTCAGCCAGTCCTGGAACACCAGGCTGACCAGCAGCGGGTCGGCGGTCACCGCGCGCAACGTGGACTGGAACGGCCGGCTCGGCGCCGGCGCGAGCACCAGCTTCGGCTTCATCGCCAGCTGGAACGGCGCCAACGCCGTGCCCGCGGTGACCTGCGCCGCGAGCTGACCGGCGAGCAACACCGGTGGCCGGGCCCGCGCGTGGGCCCGGCCACCCCGCCGGGTCCGGCACCCGACGGAACGGCGGGTCAGGCCCGGGTGACGCCCTCGGCGGTGGCGAGCCGGGCGGCCCGTACGGTGAGGTAGCGCTGCTCGGGCAGGCTGGTGGTCAGCCCGGCGGCCACCCGGTAGTGGTGCACCGCGCGATCCCGGTCGCCGGCCATCTCGTACAGGTGGGCGCGGGCCGCGTGCAGCCGGTGGTGCCCGGCCAGCCGCGGGTCGTCGGCCAGGGCGGCGAGGGCGTCCAGCCCGGCGGCCGGACCGTGCACCATGGCGGTGGCCACCGCCCGGTTCAGCGCCACCACCGGGCTGGCGGAGTGCCGTTCCAGCACCTGGTACAGAGCGAGGATCTGCGGCCAGTCGGTCTGCCCGGCGGTGGGCGCCTCGTCGTGCAGCGCCGCGATGGCCGCCTGGAGCTGGTACGGCCCGACCGGCCCGCGCGGCAGCGCCCGGGTGACCAGTGCGACGCCCTCGGCGATCAGCGCCGCGTCCCAGCGGCTCCGGTCCTGCTCGGCCAGGGAGATCAGTTCGCCGGTCGGCCCGGTCCGGGCCGCACTGCGGGCGTCGGTGAGCAGCATCAGCGCCAGCAGGCCGGTGACCTCGCTGTCGTCAGGCAGCAGCGCGTGCATCGCCCGGGTCAGCCGGATGGCCTCCTCGGCCAGGTCCACCCGGCGCAGGTCCGGGCCGAGGCTGGCGGTGTGCCCCTCGGTGAAGATCAGGTAGAGCACGTGCAGCACCGCGGCCAGCCGCCGCTCGCGGTCCCGTTCGTCCGGCATCCGGAACGGCAGGCCGGAGCTGCGGATGCGCTGCTTGGCCCGGCTGATCCGCTGGGCCATGGTGGCCTCGGGCACGAGGAAGGCGCGGGCGATCTCGGCGGTGCTGAGCCCGCCCACCGCGCGCAGGGTCAGCGCGATCTGCGAGGCCGGCGAGAGCGCCGGGTGGCAGCAGAGGAAGAGCAGCACCAGGGTGTCGTCGCGGTCGGCCGTCAGCTGCTCGTCGGCCGCCGGCACGACCTGCCGGTCGTCCGGTTCGCGCCGGGCGACCAGATCCTCCCGGCGCCGCCGGGCCGCCTCGCCGCGGACCAGTTCGACCATCCGGCGGTACGCGACCTGGATGAGCCAGCCGCGTGGGTTGTCCGGCACCCCGTCGCCCGGCCACTGGGTCGCCGCCGCCAGCAGCGCCTCCTGCACCGCGTCCTCGGCGGTGGCGAAGTCACCGAACCGGCGCGCGAGCACGCCGAGGACCTGCGGCGCCAGCTCGCGCAGCAGGTCCTCGACACCTCGGTCAGGTGCGGACAGTCGTCACATCTCCTGCGGTGGTGCGGACATCACCGGGTGCACCTCGATCGGCATGTTCAGCGGACGGCCACCGGGGCCGGGCGCGGTGGAGATGTGCGCGGCGATCTCGACGGCCCGCTCCGGGCTGTCGGTGTCGACGATCCACCAGCCGGCGAGGAACTCCTTGGTTTCGGCGAACGGGCCCTCGGTGACCACCGGCGCCCCGTCCGCGCCGGCCCGGACGATCTTCGCCTGCGCCGGCCCGGCGAGCCCTTCGCCCTGGACCCACTCCCCGTCGGCGACCAGCTTCGCGTTGACGTCCCCCATGAAGCCGATGTGCGCCTGGATCTCCTCGGGCGTCCACGTCTCGATCGAGGGGAAGTCCGTGCCCGCCGAGCTGAACTGCATCAGCAACATGTACTTCACGTCTGGCTCCTCACGTCTGCGCACCATCATCGGTGCTCTCACCCTGAGGTAGAAGCAGGCGCACCCGTTCTCGACATCCCCGCGGAGAAATTTCCGGCGGATCTCCGGCCGGGCCGGGGGAGCCTCAGTCCAGCGCGGTGACCTCCAGCAGCAGCGCCTGCTCCGGGTGCAGCGCGGGCAGCTGCAACCCGACCGTGCCCAGCGCCGCGCCGGTCAGCGTCGCGCCGGTGGCCAGCCACGGCGGCGGCACCCGGTCCAGGGTCGCCGGCCCGGGTACGTCCCCCGCCGGCTGGACGGCGTAGCGGCGCCGCCGGTCCAGACCGGGCAGCCGGACCGGGCCGGGCGCCTGGGCCACCGAGGTGGCCAGCCGGGTGACCGCGTACACCGCCTGGGAGCGGTCGTGGGCGACCACGCCGTGCGCCCAGACGGCGGGGTCGGGGTGGTCCACCCGGACCACCCGCCCGGCGTGCAGCAGCGGGCGGAGCCGCTTGTGCAGCGCCACCCAGGCGGCCAGTTCGGCCCGCTCGGCGGGCTCGACGGAGCCGATGTCCCACTCGATGCCGTAGTGGCCGAAGAGCGCGGTGGCGGCCCGGAAGCCGAGGTCGTGCACCCGGTGGGTGGTGTGCGAGCGCTCCGGTCCGATGTGGCTGCCGACCAGCTCGGGTGGGAGCAGCAGCCCGGTCCAGCGCTGGATGGCCAGCCGCTCCAGGGCGTCGTTGCAGTCGCTGGCCCAGATCCGGTCGGTGCGGGCGAGGATCTCCAGGTCGACCCGGGCGCCGCCGGAGGCGCAGCTCTCGATCTCCACGGCCGGGTGGCGGCGGCGCAGCTCGTCGAGGAGCCGGTAGACCGCGAGGGTCTGCTCGTGCACGCCGGGCCGGCCGTGGTGGCCGGCGTCGGTGAGGTCCCGGTTGTGGTCCCACTTGAGGTAGCCGATGCCGGGATGCTCGGTGAGCAGCGCGTCCAGCCGGTCCAGCAGGTACCCGTACGCCGCCGGGTTGGCCAGGTCGAGCACCTGCTGGTTGCGCCACGGCGGGGGCAGCCGGCCGGGCACCGCGAGCACCCAGTCGGGGTGGGCGCGGAACAGGTCGGAGTCGGGGTTGACCATCTCCGGCTCGACCCAGAGCCCGAACCGCAGGCCGCGCGCGGTGACGTGCTCGATCAGCGGGTGCAGCCCGGCCGGCCAGACGCCGTCGTCGACGTACCAGTCGCCGAGCCCGGCGGTGTCGTCGCGCCGGCCGCGGAACCAGCCGTCGTCGAGCACGAACCGTTCCACCCCGATCTCGGCGGCGTGGTCGGCCAGCGCGCGCAGCCGGTCCAGGTCGTGGTCGAAGTAGACCGCCTCCCAGACGTTCAGGGTGACCGGGCGGGGGCTGCGCGGGTGTCCCGGCCGGGCGCGCAGGTGGGTGTGCAGCACGTCGCTCAACCCGTCCAGGCCGGCGTCGGACCAGGCCGCGTAGAGCAGCGGGGTGGCGTACTCCGCGCCGGGGGCGAGCAGCACCTCGCCGGGGGCGAGCAGCTCGCCGCCGCCGAGCGTGGACTCGCCGGTCGGCCGCCGCTCGGCGAAGGTGACGTGGTCGCCGCTCCAGGCGGTGTGCACCGCCCACACCTCGCCGTGGCCGAACCCGAACCCGGCCGTGCCGGCGACCAGCAGCAGGGTGGCGTCGTGTCCGGTACGGCCGTGCCGGCCCTCCCGGACCCAGGCGCCCATCGGCCACGGGTGCCGCTGCGGCGCGCGTTCCCGGCACCACCGGCCGGTCAGGTCGAGCAGTTCGGTGGCGACCGGCGGCACCGGCAGCACCGGGGTCAGCTCGCGCAGCTCGTACCCGGTGGCGCCGGTGTTGCGCAGCCGGTGGCGCAGCAGCAGCAGCCCGGTCGGGTCCAGCTCGATCTCGACGGCCAGCGACAGCTCCGCGTCCGCGTCGACCGCCCGGACGGTGACCCGGGCGGATCCCGTGCCGCTGTCGGCGATGTCGAGGTCGTCCAGCCGGAACGCGGTGGACCAGGCGGTGCGGTCCCGGTGCCCGGCCAGCGCGGGGCGGCCACCCCAGCCGGCGCTCGCCTCGGGCAGCAGGGACAGCACGGTGGGCGTGTCGAAGCTGCTCGGCACCACGGGCGCGACGCTCGCCTCGGCGAGTTGCCGCAGGCCGTCGGCGTCGAGCGGGCCGAGGTCGCCGCCCCAGTGCACGACGCGCGGCAGGCCCGGGCCACGCGCGTCGAGCACCAGGTGCGTCCCGCCGCGGTGCAGGTGGACGATCGTCATCCCTTGGAAGCCCCCAACGTCAGCCCCCGGACGAACTGCTTCTGCAACAGGAAGAAGATGACCAGGGTGGGGATCGCGACCAGCACCGAGCCGGCCGAGACCAGGTTGTTGTCGGTGAAGAACTCGCCGCGCAGGTTGTTCAGCGAACTGGTCACCGGGAACTTGTCGCCGGTGCGCATCAGCACGGTGGCCCAGAAGAACTCGTTGTAGATCCAGGTCACCTCCAGGGTGGCCAGCGCCGCCAGGGCGGGCCGGCACAGCGGCATGGTGACCTGCCAGTACTGCCGCCAGACGCTGGCCCCGTCGACCATCGCCGCCTCGTACAGGTCGCGCGGCAGCGCCTTCATGTAGTTGCTGAGCACGAAGACGCAGAAGCCGCACTGGAAGGCGACGTTGACCAGGATCAGCCCCCAGTAGCTGTCGTACAGCAGTTCCGAGTCGCTCATGAACGCCGGCAGCGGCACCTGGGTGAAGAGCCGGAACAGCGGGATCAGCAGGGCCTGCTGCGGCAGCAGGTTCGCCGCGGTGAACAGGCCGAGCAGGACGATGTTGACCTTCCAGCTGAACCGGGCGATGACGAACGCCACGCAGGAGGCGAGGAAGAGAGTCAGCAGCACCGCCGGCACCGTGATGTAGACGGAGTTGAGGAAGTGCTGGCCGAACTCGGCGGTCCGCCAGGCGGTGACGTAGTTGTCGAGCGTCCAGCCGCCGAACGACACGTACCCGTTCGCGGCGGTGTACTCGTAGGAGCGCAGCGAGGTCAGCACCGCCCAGAGGATCGGGAAGAGCCAGCCGAGCGCCACCGCGGTGAGGAAGACGTGCAACACCACCCGTTGCGGACGCAGCGGCCGGCGCTGCCGGCGCGGCGCGGCGGTCAGGTCGCCCGCGCGGGTCGTCGTCGCGGTGCTCATCGGCGCCCCTCCCGCATCACGGTGGCCAGGTAGATGGTGATGAAGACCAGCGAGACGACGAGCATGATGGTGGCCAGCGCCGAGCCGAAGCCGATCCGGCTGGCCTCGCCGACCACGTTCTGGGTGACCAGCGCGGAGAGCAGTTCCAACCCGTTGCGGCCCTTGTTGACCACCCAGACCAGGTCGAACGCGCGCAGCGACTCGATCACCGTCACCACCAGCACGATGATGTTGATCGGGCGGAGCACCGGGAACACCACCCGGAAGAAGGTGCTGGCCTCGGAGGCGCCGTCCACCGCCGCGGCCTCGCGCAGCGACGGGTCGACGCCCTTCAGCCCGGCCAGGTAGAGCAGCATGATGTAGCCGACGTGCCGCCAGGCGGAGGCGACCAGCACGGCCCAGATGTTGACGTCCGGGTCGCCGTACCAGTCGACGTCCGTGCCGAACACCCCGTTGATCAGGCCCTGGTCGCGCGAGTAGAGCAACTGCCAGACGAAGCCGATCAGCGCCAGCGAGAGCACCACCGGCAGGTAGAGCGCGGTCTGGTAGAACCGGCTGCCGCGCAACTCCTTGTCGAGCAGCACGGCCAGGAACATCCCCAGCGGGGTGGCCACCACGAACAGCGCGGCCAGCCAGAGCAGGTTGTTCTGCACGGCCGGCACGAACGGCGGGTAGATCTGGACGACGTCGGCGTAGTTGCGCCCGCCGACCCACTCGATCTCGCTCAACGGGCCGATGCCGTCCCAGTTGGTGCCGGAGAGGGCCACCGTGGCCAGCGCCGGCAGCCAGACCAGGCCGACGACGAGCAGCAGCGGTACGAGCACCATCAGCGCGATCACCACGCGGTCGGTGCGGGACAGGAGCCGTAGCCGGCGGCCACGGCCACCCGTGGGGGTGGCCGCGGCCGGCGACGGCACGGCGCGATCCGCTTGGATCAGGGGCAGGTCGGACACGGTTGTCCTCCCCCTCTCGCCGTCAGTCGGTGAAGATCGACTTTTTCTGGTTCTCGATGCTGGTCAGCAGGCCGCTGATGTCCTTCGGGTCCTTGATGAACTGCTGGAAGGCCGGGATGATCACCGTGGAGGCGAAGTCCGGGCGGGTGTCCCGGTCCAGGAACTGGGCGATCTCGGTGGCCGAGCCGACCAGCTCGGCGGCCTTCTTCTGCAGTGCGGTGTAGCCGCCGGTGTCGGCCTGGCCGTTGGCGACCAGGGTGCTCGGGTCGTTCTTCACGGTGATGTCCGCGGCCGCCTTCGAGCCGAGGTACTCCAGCAGCTTCTTGGCGTTCTCCTCCGCCTTCGGGCGGCGGGCCATCATGTAGCCGTCGATCGGCGCGTCCAGGGCCTTGGCCCCGATCGCCGGGTCGATCTCGGGGAAGGTGAAGAAGTCCAGGTCGTCCTGCTCGTCGTTGTTGAACTGCTGGCCCACGAAGAGCCCGAGCAGGTACATGCCGGACTTCTTCTGCTGCAACGACTGGGCCGCCTCCTGCCAGGTGCGCCCGAGGCTGTCCGGCTGGTGCAGCGGCAGCAGACCCGCCCAGGTGTCGAAGACCTTCTTCACCTTGTCCGAGGTCCACGCCTCCTTGCCGGCCATCAGGTCCACGTGGAACTGGTAGCCGTTGATCCGCAGGTTGAGGATGTCGAAGGTGCCCATCGCCGGCCAGCCGTCCTTGTCGGCGAAGGCGATCGGGATCAGCCCGTCCTTCTTCATCTGCCCGGCGAGGTTGGTCAGGTCGTCGAGCGTCCTGGGCACCTGGTAGCCGTGCTGCTGCCAGACCGACTTGCGGTAGAACATCGCCCACGGGTAGTACGACGCCGGTACGAAGTACTGCTTGCCGTCGTCGCCGGTCGACGCCTTCTTGAACGCGTCGGAGTAGCCGGAGAGCTTGCCCCACACGTCGCTGAGGTCGCCGGCCAGCCCGCGGGCGGCGAAGAAGCGCATCCGGTAGCCGGCGAACCAGGTGAACACGTCGTCCGGCTTGCCCTGGAGGTAGTTGTTGATGTTCTCCTGGAACGTGTTGTGGTCGACGGTGTTGATCGAGACCTGAAGGCCGGAGGAGGTCTGGAACCCGTCCATGACCTTGGCGATGACGTCCTTCGGCTTCGGGTCGGACTGGTTGGAGCCCAGGGTGACGGTCTTGCCGCCCGACCCACCGGAGTCGGAACCACCGCAGCCGGCGAGCAGGCCGGTGCCGAGCAGCGCGCCGGCGCCGGCCGCGCCGGCCAGCAGGGACCGCCGGTGCAGGCCGGCGACGGAGGGCGGTACGAGACGGGCCAGGTACTCGGCGTGGGATCGGGGACGGGACATGGTGCCTCCTGCGGATGAGAAGGTGCGCTGCGCCCGAGGGCCGTCAGTGGTGGCGGGGCCGGCCGGTCGTGATCCCACATCCGGATCCACCGTGAATCCACATTGGCGAACACGAACTGCCAGTGGCGCCTCAAGCTACTCGCCGATCCGTCGCTGTCAAGGGGTAGGTCAGGGGCCGATAACCCAGTCGTGACAAGGCCGTTACGAGGTAAACGTTGGAAACCTGGTCGATGTTGGAAACTGTTGACTTGCCGACGTCGTCGGGGCACGCTCTGCTGCCATGCGGCGATGGCAGGGCGATCACATCTACTTCGGTGCCGACTACAACCCCGAGCAGTGGCCCGAGCAGACCTGGGCCGAGGACGTCGAGCTGATGCGCCGCGCCGGGGTCAACCTCGTCTCGGTCGGCATCTTCTCCTGGGCGCTGCTGGAACCGGAGCCGGGCCGGTTCGAGTTCGGCTGGCTGGACCGGGCGCTGGACGTGTTGCACCGCGGCGGCATCCAGGTGGACCTGGCCACCGCCACCGCCAGCCCGCCGCCCTGGCTGGCCCACCGGCACCCGGAGACGCTGCCCCGGCGGGCCGACGGCGCGGTGCTCTGGCCGGGTGGCCGGCAGGCGTACTGCCCCAGCTCGCCGGTGTTCCGCGAGCGCTCGCTCGCGCTGGTCGAGGCGGTCGCCACCCGCTACGCCGAGCACCCGGCGGTGGTGATGTGGCACGTCTCCAACGAGCTGGGCTGCCACAACGTGCACTGCTACTGCGAGGTCAGCGCCGAGGCGTTCCGTCGCTGGCTGCGCGAACGGTACGGCGACCTGGACCGGCTCAACGACGCCTGGGGCACCACCTTTTGGAGCCAGCGCTACGGCGACTGGGCGGAGGTGAACCCGCCACGGCTCGCGCCCACCTTCGCCAACCCCACCCAGCAGCTGGACTTCCTGCGCTTCTCCTCCGACGAGCAGCGCGCCCAACTGCGGGCCGAACGCGAGGTGCTGGGCCGGCTGGTGCGGCAACCGGTCACCACCAACTTCATGATCGGCACCGGCATCAAGTACCTCGACTACCACTCCTGGTCGTCCGACGTGGACCTGGTCGCCAACGACCACTACCTCACCGCCGCCGACCCGGACGCGCACGTCGGGCTGGCGCTGGCGGCCGACCACACCCGCGGCGTCGCCGGCGGCGCGCCGTGGCTGCTCATGGAGCACTCCACCAGCGCGGTCAACTGGCAGCCGCGCAACGTCGCCAAGACGCCCGGGCAGTTGCGCCGCAACAGCCTGGCGCACGTCGCCCGTGGCGCCGACGGCGTGCTCTTCTTCCAGTGGCGGGCGTCCCGGGCCGGCGCGGAGAAGTTCCACTCCGCGCTGGTCCCGCACGCCGGGCCGGAGACCAAGGTGTTCCGCGAGGTGTGCCGGCTCGGCGCCGACCTGGCCAACCTGGCCGAGGTACGCGGCAGCCGGGTGGACGCCGAGGTGGCCATCCTGTTCGACTACGAGGCGTGGTGGGGCGCCGAGCTGGACTCCCACCCCAGCGTCGACGTCACCTACGGCGACCGGCTCCGGGCGCTCTACGACTCGCTCTGGCGGGCCGGCGTCACGACCGACATCGTCCACCCGTCGGCCGACCTCTCCGGCTACCGGCTGGTGCTGGTGCCCACGCTCTACCTGGTCCGCGACGCGCACGCCGCGGCGCTGCGCGCCTTCGTGTCCGCGGGCGGCACCGCCCTGGTCACCTACTTCAGCGGCATCGTCGACGAGCACGACCACGTCCGGCTCGGCGGCTACCCCGGCGCGTTCCGGGACCTGCTCGGCGTCCGCACCGAGGAGTTCTTCCCGCTGCGGGAGGGGGAGCGGGTCCGCCTCGACGACGGCTCGACCGCCGACGTGTGGACCGAGTGGCTGCACGCCGAGGGAGCCCAGGTGCTCGCCGCGTACGCCGACGGGCCGCTGCCGGGGGTGCCGGCGCTGACCCGGCACCCGGTCGCCGCCGGCGCCGCCTGGTACCTCGGCACCCGGCTGGACCAGCCGGCCACCGACCGCCTGGTGGCCCGGCTGGTGGCCGAGGCCGGCGTACGTCCGGCCGCGGCGGCCCCGCCCGGCGTGGAGGTGGTGCGCCGCCGCGACGGCGACCGCAGTTGGCTCTTCGTGGTCAACCACACCGACGCGCCCGCCCGGCTCGACGCCACCGGCACCGAGCTGTTGACCGGTGGGCGGTGCGCCGGTGAGGTGGTCGTACCGGCCGGGGAGGTGGCCGTGGTCCGCGAGGACCGGGCCGCCGGGCCGGCGTGAGGCCGGGACAGTGACGGCCGCGAAGGAGGTTACCCAGATGCTGGCCCAGCAGCGGCAGACCGCCATCCTGGAGCTGATCCGCCAGCGCGGCGGGGTACGGGTCAGTCACCTGGTGAGCCGGTTCGGAGTCTCGGACATGACCATCCGGCGCGACCTGGAGGTGCTCGCCGAGCGGGGTCTGGTCGACAAGGTGCACGGCGGGGCGACGCTGGCCGGCCCCGGTTCGGCCGAGGAGCCCGGCTTCGCCGCCAAGTCGATCCGCCAGCAGGCCGAGAAGCGGGCCATCGCCGAGCGGGCCGCCGCCCTGGTCGAGCCCGGCATGGCGATCGCGCTCTCCGCCGGCACCACCACGGCCGCGCTGGCCACCCTGCTCGCCGACGTACGCGGGCTGACCGTGGTGACCAACTCGATCCCGGTCGCCGACGCGCTCTACCAGAACCCCCGGGCGGACCAGACGGTGGTGCTGACCGGCGGCATCCGCACCCCGTCGGACGCGCTGACCGGGCCGGTGGCCGAGGCGGCGATCGGCGCCCTCAACGTCGACCTGCTCTTCCTCGGCGTGCACGGGATGAGCCCACGTACCGGCTTCACCACCCCCAACCTGCTGGAGGCGGGAGTCAACCGCTGCCTGATCAACGCCTCCCGCCGGCTGGTGGTGCTGGCCGACCACACCAAGTGGGAGACCATCGGCATCGCCACCATCGCCCCGCTGGAGGACGCGGACGTGCTGATCACCGACGGCGGGCTGCCGACCGAGGCGCGGGCCGCGATCGGCGAGCAGGTCGGTGAGCTGATCGTGGTCGACGTGGAGTGAGCCCGTCGCGCCTCCCAGGCACCTCACAGCGGCGGCGGTTAGGGTGCCGGGTGAGCGTCCCGTTCCAGGGTGGAGCGGGACCGGGGGCACGGGAGTTCGCATGGTCTTCAAGAAGATGTTGAGCGCGCTCGGCGTGGGCGGTCCCAGCGTGGACACCGTCCTGACGAACCCGAACACCCGCCCGGGCCTGACCCTGGAGGGCCAGGTCAACCTGCTCGGCGGGGACGCGCAGGCGAACATCGAGCAGGTCGTGCTCGGGCTGGTCACCCGGGTCGAGATCGAGGGCGGCGACACCGAGTACGCCGGCATCATGGAGTTCCACCGGATGGTGGTCAGCGGGCCGCTCCAGCTGGCCCCGAAGCAGCAGCTCGCCATCCCGTTCCAGCTGCCGGTGCCGTGGGAGACCCCGATCACCGACGTCTACGGCCAGCGGCTGCGGGGCATGACCATGGGGCTGCGCACCGAGCTGGCGGTGGCCCGGGCGGTCGACAAGAGCGACCTCGACCAGGTCAACGTCCACCCGCTGCCGGTGCACGAGCGGATCCTGGAGGCGTTCCAGCGGCTCGGCTTCCGGTTCAAGCACGCCGACCTGGAGCGCGGCCGGATCCACGGGGTGCAGCAGACGCTCCCCTTCTACCAGGAGATCGAGTTCTTCGCCGCGCCGCAGTACGCGCAGACCGTCACCGAGGTGGAGCTGACCTTCGTCACCAGCCGCGACGGCGTGGACGTGATCCTGGAGTGCGACAAGCGCGGCGGCTTCCTCAGCGCCGGGCACGACGCCTTCGGCCGCTACCGGGTCCCGCACACCGACGCCGACCGGGTCGACTGGGCGCAGGTGGTGGACGGCTGGCTGCGGGAGACCACCTCCCGCTACGGCAGCCTGCGCGCCCAGGGCTTCGGCGTGCCGCACGCCCGCGGTCGGGGCCACGGCATGGGCGGCATGGTCGCCGGCGCGGCGCTCGGCGTGGCCGGCGGCATGATCGCCGGCGAGATGATCGAGGACGCCTTCGAGGGCGACTTCGGTGCGGACTTCGGCGGGTTCGAGGAGTGACCCGCTCCCGCCTGCGATGGCGCGAGCACATCGGACGGCGGGTACGAAGAGGCCGGTGGCCTCCGGGATCAGCTCCCGGAGGCCACCGGCCGTCACGCGGTCAACGCCCGCGGGTCTTGCGCTCCTCGCCGGAACGGCGTGCCGAGCCGGCCTTCGCCAGACCCCGGCTGATCAGATACGCACCGGTCAGGATGGACAGGTACCACCAGACCTGGTTCGGGTTGTTGAGGTTCAACCCGTTGGTCTCCGGACCCCGCCAGAACGCGGCGATCACCAGGACCGCTGTCGCGGCGGCGTAGATCCAGAACTCGGTGGTCAGGAACGAGTGCTTGGTCTCCGTACCCGGAGACGGCATCTGCTCCCGGTGACCGTCACCCATCACCGGCATCGGCCGGGTTTCCTGCATCGCGCGGTTCTGCACGTCCTGCGCGGGCCGGTTTATCGGCCTGGTGGATGCAGCCTGCGTGCTCATCTTGTCCTCCTCGGATGCGATGAGTCGGTACCTGCACTCCCTCGCCCCGCTACCGCGTTTCGGCCACGGCACGGTTCGCGTTCATGGCGGGGGCACCCCCCGACTACCCGACCCCCCGAGGCAGTAACACCGGGTCACCGGCGGAAATCCGGGATTCGCCGGTGGCACCGGGAGCCCGGTGCCACCGGCGGGGCACCTCAGCGCAGGCCGTTGCGGATGGCCACGGCGACCAGCAGGTCCGGGTCGTCGGTGATGATGCCGTCCACGCCGAGGTCGATCACCCGCTGCATCACCCGGGCGTCGTTGACGGTGTACGGCACCACCTTCAGGCCGTACCGATCCCGCAGGGTCGCCACGTCCGGTCCGTGGAAGTATGCCGGGTTCTCCCGCAGGTACCAGTCGGCGTCCGCCACCGTGCCCTGCGCCGGGTCGTGCACCTGCCAGTTCGCCGACACGGTGCCGGCGCCCGCGGCCCGGGTCAGCCGGCCCAGGTCCCGGTGCCGCCACCAGTCCAGCCCACCGGTCCACGGGCTGCGTACCGACCGGTCGCCGTACACCGCCTGGAGCGAGCACTCGTCGGTGAGGCTGGCGCACTCGGCCGGGCCGTACTGCCAGACCAGCGCGACGGTGCCGATCCGCTTGTTCAGCGTGTTCGCGTACCGGATGGTGCGCCAGTCGAAGGACTGGATGGTCGCGCGGTCGGTGAACCGGGCCCGCTCGATCGCGGTGACCAGCTTGCGGGTGAAGCTGCGGTACGGCTCGGTGTCGGCCACCAGGGGGCTGATCTTGGTTTCGATGTTCAGCCGGACGTCGTCCCGGCCGCTTCGCCGCACCAGCGCGAAGACCTCGTCCAGGGTGGGGATCCGGGCGCCCGGGGCGGGCACCTGCGCGGGCAGTTCGGGCAGCGTCCGCGTGCCGCAGTCGATCGTCTTGAGCTGCGCCAGGGTCAGCTCGTGCACCGCCCTGCCCACGTACGGGAACTCCGGGTCACCGGGGCGGACGGGTGCGGTGTCGACGCAGTGCGACCCGTTGACCGTCCGGTCGTGCAGCACCACCAGCGTGCCGTCCTCGGTCACCCCGGTGTCCAGCTCCAGAGTGGAGATGGCCCGGTTCTGCAGCGCGTGCGCGAAGGCGGGCAGGGTGTTCTCCGGGCGGGTGGCCCGACCGCCCCGGTGCGCCTGCACGTCGAACGGCGAGGCGTACGCCTTCGGCAGCCGGTGGCCGCGCTGCGCGAGCAGGCCGCGCAGCCGGTCCGGGTAGTCGGTGATGATGCCGTCCACGCCGTCGTCGATCAGCTTCGCCATCGTCGGCACGTCGTCCACCGTCCACGGGATCACCTTGAGGCCGTGGCGGTGTGCCCGCGCCACCATCTCCCGGGTGACGTACGGGCGGTAGCCCGGGTCGGTGACGGTGCCGTTCTGCGGGAAGCCGTGCACCGGCGAGAAGGCGTCGGCGCCGAAGCTGCGTACGGCCCGGATCGGGTCGCCGCCGAAGTCGTCGATGTCGAGCCCGCCCAGCCACGGCGAGACGCCCGGCTGGCCGGTCTGCAAAAAGTCGTAGTTGGTCAGCGCGACCAGCGGCAGCCGCGGTTCGACCTGGCGCATCCGCATCAGCGCACCCCAGTCGAAGCTCTGCACGGTCACCTGCTTCAGCAGCCCGGCGCGCCGGATCTCGGCCGCGGTGACCTGCACGAACTGCTCCCGCGGGGCGGTCTCGGTCGGCGCGCCGGCCTCCACCTTGGTCTCCACGTTGAGCGTCACGTCGTCCGCCCGGTAACGCTTGACCAGCGCGAAGACCTCGCGCAGCAGCGGCATCCGGGCGCCCGGCACGGCGAGCTGGCCGGGCTTGTCCGCCAGCGTCCGTGACCCGCAGTCCAGGGTCCGCACCTGGGCCAGGGTGAGCGTGTTGACGTACTTCCCGACGTACGGGTACTCCGGGTCGCCCGGCGTCACCGGGGCGGTGTCCACGCACTTGGCGCCGCTGACCTTCCGGTCGTGGGTGACCACGGCCTGCCCGTCCTCGGTGATCTGCACGTCCAGTTCCAGGGTGCTCACCCCGAGCTGGAGCGCGTTGCCGAAGGACGCCAGGGTGTTCTCCACCCGCAACCCCAGGCCGCCGCGGTGGGCCTGCACGTCGAATGTCCGGTCCGGTCGCGGTTTCGCCCCCGCGGGCACCGCGAGACCGGTCGCCACGGTCGCCGCCGCCAGGGCCGCGACGGCGGTACGGCGTACTGTGCGCACGCTGTCCTCTCTCCCTCCGGCGGGGATCTCCCGCCGGTCCGCGGGTCAGCATGGGCAGCCGGGGCGGCCGGCAGGCGAGCGGTGGACGACACCCCGGTGAACCGGCGGTGGGGGTTTGGCCGCCCGGTCGTCGGGCACGCACAGAGACCGACCCTTTTTGCGAGGTGATGGATCGTGCGTGAGGACGACATGCGACAGGACGCCGCCCGGCAGGCGGAGAACCGGATCGCCGGCGGTGTGTACGGCGAGGGCGCCCTGGACGAGGTGACCGTGCCCCGTACGGACGTGGAGCGGGTGCGGCAGGAGGAGGACCCGGACGACCCGGCGCACGTGAGGGTCGACCCCACCGTGCTGCGCGACGGCGGCCCGACCCGGGGTCAGGGCGCGGTCACCACGACCGGCGGCACCGCCGGCCCGGCGAGCGTGCGCCGGTTGGCCCGCCAGCCGGAGCGGCATCCGGGCAAGGTCGCCCCGACCACCACCGGCGACGCCACCACCGGTGGCCTCAGCACGCCGGCCGGCGGCTCCACGAGCGACCAGTCCACCATCGCCACCGGTCCCGGCAACACCACCACCGAGTAGCCCACC